>NZ_AMGD01000064.1:0-14557 GCF_000297555.1 Paenisporosarcina sp. TG-14 | reverse complement strand
TCGACTTGAGTTGACAATTTACAGTTAGAAAAATTCTATTGGGATAAACGCTTAAATAAATCGTAAAGAAAAATTTCCCAGAAAACTTTCACCAATTAATAAATGAAACTTAATTGAAATTTTTCCTAATCTAATTCATTATTAACAATAGACAGTCTTTAAGTAATCCTGGATACCAGATTGCGAAGAAGAAATAAATTCTATTAAGGAAGTCGTTTATGACGGAAGAAAACATTACTCGTATTAATTTAAATGGTAAAGAGTTGATCCTAATCGGAACGGCTCATGTATCGAAGCAAAGTGCAGAGCAAGTTAAAGAAGTGATCGAAAGAGAGAGACCTGATTCAGTTTGTATAGAGTTGGATGAACAACGATATCAGTCTGTTATGGATAGCAATAAATGGAGAGAAATGGATATTTTTAAGGTCATTAAAGAGAAGAAAGCGACATTACTTTTGATGAATTTAGCGATTTCTTCATTTCAAAATCGTTTAGCAAAACAATTTGATATTAAACCTGGTCAGGAAATGATTCAAGGGATTGAATCAGCAAAAGAGACAGGTGCAAATCTTGTGTTAGCTGATCGAAATATACAAATTACTTTTTCCCGAATTTGGCATAATATCGGGCTGTCTGGTAAGGCGCAACTTCTTTCTGCGATTTTCTTAAGCATTTTCAGCAAAGATACGATTTCTGAAGAAGACCTTGAAAAAATGAAATCTCAAGATACGCTAAACACGATTCTTGCTGAATTCACGAAATCATTTCCAAAGTTAAAAACACCGTTAATTGATGAACGAGATCAATATTTAGCTCAGAAAATTAAGGATGCACCTGGAGATAAAGTAGTAGCGGTTCTGGGAGCGGCACATATTCCTGGAATTAAAGTAGAAATTTATAAGGAACATGATTTAGAAGTCTTGTCTCAAAAACCTCCTAAATCCATTGTTCCAAAAATTATTGGTTGGGCAATTCCACTGCTCATTATTTCAGTTATTGCTTATACTTTCTTTGCTAATCCTTCTGCTGGTTTCGATCAGGCGTTAAGCTGGATTTTGTGGAATGGAACCTTAGCAGCCATTGGTGCTGCTGTTGCTTTTGGACATCCACTGGCCATATTGTCAGCCTTTATTGCAGCGCCAATAACCTCACTATATCCACTGCTAGCAGCTGGTTGGGTTTCGGGAATTGTTCAAGCCTATATCCGTCGACCGAACGTTGGGGACTTTGAGACGCTTTCAGAAGATGTGTTTACTATAAAAGGGTTTTGGGACAATAAGGTCACGCGCATCCTACTTGTGGTCGTCCTAACCAACTTAGGAAGCACTTTAGGAACTATTATTGGAGGAACCGAGGTCATACGGGTCTTCTTAAAAAGTTTTTAGAAGAGCACTGTTTTACAATTTAAAAGTAGGCCAAACGAGTATTTTTCGTTTGGCCTTTTTCTTTTGTAGTTTATGGGGAGATGGGCGAAAAGTAATAAACATAGCCAGTTGGAAAATGCTGATTATGTCTTACATATTGCCAAATCAAACGTCAATCTCTACTTATGTATTTTCTTATTAAATATATTTGCCAAGTGCATCATTATAATTAATATAAGCTGTATAATATATAGTGTACAACGCACAGTATTAAAGATGAGGTGAATATATGAGCAATCTTCAAAATTCATTGACCACTGAATTACGTAGAGGAACATTGACACTGGCTGTTTTAAGCCAGTTACGGACTCCCCAATATGGCTATTCTCTCGCCCAACGCCTGGAGAGCTGCGGTATTACGATTGACCAAAGCACGCTCTACCCATTGCTTCGCCGCCTAGAAAGACAAGAACTAGTGACGAGCTCGTGGGATAAAACTGAAAGCAGACCGCGCAGGTATTATGTGCTAAATGAATACGGTACAGAGACTTTCGAACAACTGAAAAACGAATGGGAAAAAACTTCACAGGAGTTATATCTATTGTTGAAAGGAGAGAATCATGTTGAAACAGATTGATTTGTATATTCAGGAAGTCACGCGAAGGCTCCCCGAAGAAATGAGGGAAGATATTGCACTGGAGTTGCGTTCAACAATCGAGGATATGTTACCTGAAGAGGTATTAGAAGAAGATGTTAAAGCTATCCTTTCACAACTTGGAAATCCTGCTGTCTTGGCAAATGGTTACTTGGATCGACCAATGCATCTCATTGGTCCGAAATACTTTGATGTATATACAAGTTTGTTAAAAATTATTATACCGATTACATTAGCGATTTCGCTTATAACGTTGATTGGCAAGACTATTGTCACTTCTACCGGAGAAGAGGCACTTTACAGTATAATTTTTAGCATTGTGTCAAAAGGAATTTGGCAACTTCTTATTACAGGTATGCAAACAGCTTTTTGGATTACGTTAATCTTTGCCATTATCGAACGAACGGACAAAGTTAGAGACAATATTCCATTGACCATGAACTTCAAGAAATGGACACCGGACGATTTAAAGAATATCTCGTACATTCCAAAGAAAAAGGCCATAACAAAATTACATGTGTTTGGCAGCTTTTTGTGGACAGCGATTTGGGCGTCCGTTTATTTCAATGCGTCGAGTTTATTCGGTATTTACGAAAGTCAATCAGATGGCTTTAAGTTTATTTCATCTGCTTTCAATCAAGAAGTTTTATTTTCATATTGGCCTCTAGTGACGCTAGTTATTGTTTTAGAAGTAGCTTTTGCTATCTACAAAGGCTTTGCAGGACAATGGACGAAGAAAGTCGCTGTGGTAAATGCGCTTTTACAAATGACTATACTTGTCGCTTTCATCGTTATTATCAGCAACAACGAGTTATGGAATGACACATTCCTAACCTACATTAATGAAACAGCCCAATTCACAGAACAAGTCAAAAATTGGGCTTACCAAAGCATCATTGTTACTTTTATAATCTTTACCGTAATCGACATCATTGAAGGTTTTCGTAAGTCTAGGATTACAAAGAAGTACTTTTGAGGGGGAGAAGATCACTCAATAGTTAAAGCATTAGTAGTATTAATGACAGGTAATTACTTTAATCTATTGCAGCTTTGTAAGTATCAACTACTAATTGTTTCACTCCACCAGGATTCAAGTTATGGTGGCCACCAGTTGCCCTGTCAGCACCATAATATGCTGCGGTTCCTGGTGCTTTCCACTGTAGGCTGTGTCTTCAATTGAAACGTGCAATCCTATTGTTGTTCGTAGAATTGTATTTGGGGTAATACAAAATTCTCACCATTTGGACCTTACGCCGTTATAACAGACGATCACATTCTCAAAAAACCCTAGTATTGTTTGCTAACTAAATAATGTTTAGCAACAGCTATGAATAATGCCCACTTATTAATTAATTGCATAAGATAATACAAGGTGTCAGAGAAGGGGGTGTAAAATAACGATGGGATTATATATTAATACAGGTAAGCACCCGGACATTTTGAAAAATAATGGGCATATTGTTGATCAGAATCAATCATTTTTTAAAAGGGACCACTTATCTGAACTATTAATGGAACAACAAAAAACGAATGAGACACTTAATCAGTCATTTAGTGAACTGAAAGATTTATTCGAAAAGCAGGAGTCGAAACAAACCTCGCATTGGAAGTACATTCAAAAAGGAATTAGTGAACAGAAGAAAGTAAACTTTCAGCATAGGAAAGTTGATAATCATGTGTTGGAGTGGTTAAAAGAATTAGATGCAAAAGATTCAAATCTCCAAGTGACTTTGGAAAATGATTTGTTATTAAAACAAGAGTTGATGAACACAATGGAAACATTGAGTCATTCAAATCTAGAGGTTGTAACTGAGTTGGATAAGGTGGGATTGGCAAACGAGGTACTTGATTTAAAAGTAAATGAGCAGCTTGATTTGCAAAAACAAATAACTCAACAAATATCAAAGCAAGAAGATACGCAAAAAGTATTATTAAGTCGACTGGATAACCAAGAGGCATTAACGGAGAAAATCTTAAGGCAAATCGATCACTTTCGTGCTATTCTTTTCGAAAGAACCAGTTATCTGGCAGAAAAAATAGACACGGGTTATAACTACACGACTTCCTATTTTTCAAAATTAATGACTGGGGATCAATCACTAACACATTTTTTGCTTAATAAAAAACAAAAAGAAAATAATAAAGATTCAAATTAAATATTATTTCATTGAAAAATCCAGCAATTTTCTTAGTTGCTGGATTCCTGTTTTTCTTTTCATTTGTGTATTATGTCTTAATATTTTTATCTAGATAAGGATTTATGATCTGAAATCGCTTCTTGTTCTACGCGATCAAGAAAATTATAAATCACTTGCTCACCTTTTTTTCCACTACCAAGTTTTAGCATTACTCGCCCCACAAAGTTTATGCCAATATTCGACCCTGAATAAATAAATTTGGTCTGTTGTTCACTAACTTTTTCCAACGTAAATGCTAGATTCATTTCGAATGCATTAGCAAGCTGAAACTTTATTCGCTTATGTTTGCGATTTACAGTATCTTCAAATTCAACGATTTTTACCACATAGGATTCTTGTTGTTTTCCTTCTCGATACGTTTGTTCGTAGGTAGATCCAAGCATTTCAGGGTTTTTATCAATCCACTTATTTTCGACTACTTTTGGCATAATACGTAGCGCTTGTTCTTCTTCAAATAAAGCCCAAACAATGTTGATAGGTGCATCTAAAACGCGTTCTTTTTGCCACTTCATTTAATTGGTTCCTCCCATCCGTGTACCATATAATCTATCAATATTTGTTTATATCAGTTCAAACAATGGATTGATATTTGAATCTGCTGCAATATGTTCGGGATAAATAAAACCCATTGAATCACGTGGGAATTCTATATTTAATTGCTTAAAGCATTCGTCAACGAATTCTGAACACGTATACTCCTCATCATCTTTGTGTCTCCCAATACCTAAACCAATGCGTGCAATAATCTTGGCTATCTCGTCTTTATCATAATTTCTATTAAGTAAATTTACAGCTTTTTCAAGCATGTTGCTTAAATTTTCTTGATTAAAATTAGGGCCATTGACTGTTTCGTGTCGCCCTACATACAGTTCTCCATTATATTTATTCTTGCTATTTTCATAATTGTGAAGGTAATGTGAAAGAGAAACCGCCCTGACACCATCGTCTTCAACACTTTCTAATACAAGTAATTGATCATTCCAATAAAATAATACACCTGCATGACTAAATATAGAGCCTGAAGCTTTTTTTATTAGTGTACTAACTAAATAGCGGCCACTACAAAAAAGAATGTCACCGGTCTTAATTTCTGTTATTGCTTGCTCATAAGAAAGTTGGTTTAACCCGTTAAATTTACTGGTTCCCATAAATAATCCTCCTCTACTTATTATTTAATTTAGCTAGTTATATGCAATAACTTAAAATAACAAAAACCACAGAAAAACCACAGAAAAACCGGGTATGATTAAGTGAACAAAAACATTATCAATACAGAGGATTTAACTATGGTACACAAGTAGATTTTATCATAGCGCAACGCTTATTTACACATCTCTCTCCTTCCTAATCGATAGTTTAAAGGGAAAGGGATGGATGAAAACAATAAATTAAAAGAGCGAACTCTAAAAAATTCTAGAGTTCACTCCTTTTTGGTCATCTTATCTTCTTGCCTTATTTACACTTCAATTATAATCGGTAGGATCATTGGATTTCTCTTTGTTTTGGCATATAAGAATTTGCCTATTGTAGCTTTAATACTTTGTTTCAGCACATTGCGTTGATTGCCATTTGCACCTTGAGCGGTCTGAATGGTCGTAGTAACTAATCGATCGACTTCATTCAAGAGTTCTTCTGAATCACGAGCATAGACAAAGCCTCTCGAAATCGTATCCGGACCTGTAATAATTTGACCATCCGCTTTACTAAGTGTAATGACGGTCACCAACATGCCATCTTCAGATAGTAACTTACGATCTCGTAACACAATATTTCCAACATCACCGATACCTAAACCGTCTACGTAAATGTTCCCAGCAGCTACACTCCGTGTCTGACGAGCAATTGAGTTATTAACATCGACTACATCGCCATTTTTAATAATAAAAATATTTTCTTTTTCCACTCCCACAGATTCGGCTATTATTCGGTGTTGATGTAGCATTCTATACTCGCCATGGATAGGGATAAAGTATTTAGGCTTCATTAAAGTAAGCATGAGTCTCAGTTCTTCTTGGCAGGCATGTCCTGAAACATGCAAACCTGTGTCATGCCCTGAACCGTAAATCACTTTTGCTCCTAAAAGAAATAAATTATCGATAATACGGGAAACACCTACTTCATTACCAGGAATGGGGGTTGCTGCAAATATAACGGTATCACCTGGCAGAATAGCTGCTTGTCTATAGTTGGAGGTGGATAAGCGGGAAAGAGCTGCCATCGGCTCACCTTGGCTTCCTGTGCATAAAATAGCCACTCGCTCTGGATCCATCTGATTGATTTCATTGGCTTCAATTATCATGCCTTCTGGTACATTCAAATAACCTAGTTTTATGGCGACAGACACGACATTCACCATACTTCTTCCGAGTAATGCCAGTTTGCGATTTGTCTTTTGTGCAGCATCTACTACTTGCTGAACTCGATGGATGTTTGAAGCAAAGGTAGAGATGAATACTTTGCGACTGGCTTTGCGGAATGCATCTTCAATATGTCCCCCTACAAGGCTTTCAGATGCGGTGAAACCTGGACGTTCTGCATTGGTACTTTCTGATAATAAGACAAGAACTCCTTTTTTCCCAATCTCAGCCATTTCATGAATATCTGCATGTTCATCATTAACGGGCGTTAAATCGAACTTGAAGTCACCAGTATGTACGATTGCACCTTCAGATGTGTGAAAGACAATCCCCAAACAATCAGGAATACTGTGATTGGTTTTAAAAAATGTACATTTTATCGTATTAAAATCGATTATTGACTGTGAGTCAATTAGATGAGTTTCGGTTGCCCTTAAAAGTCCATGTTCCTTTAATTTAATTTCAATTATTCCTAATGTGAATCTTGTGGCATAAATAGGTATATTCAATTGCTTTAAAAAGTGAGGGATACCACCAATATGATCTTCATGCCCATGAGTCACAATTAGAGCTCTAATTTTGTCTTTATTTTCTTTTAGGTATGAGATATCCTGGATAATTAAATCAATTCCAAGTAAACTTTCATCTGGAAACTTAGAACCACAGTCAATGATTAATATGTCATCTTCAACTTGTAGGACATACATATTTTTTCCAATTTCATTTACGCCACCTAAGGCGAAAATTGATAATGTATTTTCTGTTGTATTCAAAATAAATCCTCCTATATCAAATGACTATTTAAAGTATTCCCATATACGTTTCTATTTATGAATATGTAATTAAAAATATAATTTTTTCGCATCCTGTTTCCGTCGTCTTATTTAGTAAGAACTTATAAGAGATGAGTGGATGATATGAAAAAGAAAGTAGTCATCGCTGGGTTCTTCCTGAGAGGTTAGAGAAAGAGGGATTTATATTTACATTTAATAAAATTGACAATGCACTACAACAAATAGTGAAAAATCCAAGTTATTGATTTTCTTGAGATTAAAAAACTATAGTACAACTATTATCATTGATAATAGTTGTACTGATAAAACACACTTTCAGCTGATTGTAAATGGCACAGGTAGTGTGTTTTTTACTAGTCTTTCTTCTTTCAAACAGCAAAAAGAAGAAGTGAGAAGTTGACTAGGTTTCAACAAGTCGTTCCCCAGGTGCATAGACTATTGTTAAAACCAACTATATAAAGGGGAATACTCAGATATGATTCATCCGCACACAGAACTACGTTTTATGAATGATCAGATCGGTTTTGGGGTATTCGCTACTCAATTTATCCCAAAGGGGACAGTGACGTGGGTACTCGATGATCTAGATCAAACTCTGGAACCACAATATGTTGATACGGTGGATAAATACAGGAGCGAAATTATAAAGAAATATGCGTATCGCAACCAACATGGTAAATATATTCTTTGTTGGGATTTAGGAAGGTATGTGAACCACAGTTTTCATGCTAATTGTATGGGGACAGCTTATGAATTTGAGGTTGCCATTCGGGACATTCATCCAGGGGAGCAGTTAACAGATGATTATGGAACATTAAATATTGATGAGCCTTTTGAATGTTTTCCAGAAGCAGGTACGGAACGAAAGTTAGTATATCCAGATGACCTCCTTCAATACCACAAAGAATGGGACCTAAAAGTAATTGAAGCTTTAAAATATTTAGAGGAAGTTGAACAACCACTACTTTCTCTTATTAGACAAGAATTCATGGGGAAAGTAAGAATGGCAGCCACAAAGAATATTTTGTTGGATTCAATTAAATGCCTTTATTATAATCGTCAAGATCATAGGTAATATATAAGTTATTTTGGACCATGGTTGATTATGGTCAATATTTCGCTACTTAAAAGCGTTAAAACCCATCAGAAGGTTTTGTCGCTTTTTGGTTTGAGAAGATTTTACTTAAACGTTATTACTTCTATATGAATTGGATAAGAGGGGGATATTTTGTAATTTAAATGTTAATAATAAGTAGATCACATATCCTTCTAAGGGGATTTTTAACATGATTGAGAAAGTTAAAATATCACAATATCAATTCGCTATATTAGTCATGATGTTTACAGTCGGGAGCTCCATATTAATAATACCAGCTGGATTAGCTAAAGAAGCTAAAGAAGATGCGTGGATTGCGGCACTACTTGGAATAGGTGTAGGAGTCGTTTTAGTGTTTTTGTATAGTGCATTAGGAAACCGATTTCCTGATATGAACTTGGCTGAATACAGTGAAGTTATTCTTGGTAAGTGGTTAGGTAAGTTAGTAAGTATTCTATATTTTTCCTTTTTTTCCTCCTTGCTGCACTTGTGTTACGCAACATAGGAGATTTTTTGCGTACATTCCAACTACCAAATACTCCAATTATTGCTACTCATATCCTTTTTTTAATATTGGTTATTTTCACTTTGCGACTAGGACTAGAAACGTTCTCTCGCACTGCAGAATTTTCGTTTCCGTGGTTATTGCTTCTTATTCTAATTTTAATCCTTTCTATTGCGCCACAAATCGACTTTAAAAATTTACAACCAATGTATGCGGAGGGTGTAAAGCCTATAATAAGAGCTTCTGTATCCTTTATTGGTACTCCTGTTTTAGAACTTGTTGCATTTTTAATGATCTTTCCTGCAATTAATCGATTACAAGGAAGTAAAACAGGATTTTTAGCAGGATTTTTGTTCGGTGGAGGAATATTACTAATTACATCTTTACTTACAGTCCTAGTTTTAGGTGCTGATTTGACAGGAAGATCAATGTACCCGTCTTATGAGTTGGCTAAAAAAATAAATGTAGGTGACTTCATTCAACGCGTAGAAGCATTAGCATCATTTACTTGGATTCTCAGTATCTTTATAAAACTGTGCATCTGTTTTTATGCATCCGCAGTATGTCTGACTCAGACGTTACAGATAAAAAATGATCGTAGTGTCATTATTCCCTTAGCAATAATTTTGCTTATATTGTCAATTATTGCATATCCAAACACGGCATACTACATATCTTTTGTTAATAAAAGTTGGCCGGCTTTAGCTTTGATATTTGGACTTTTTCTTCCTTTATTATTATTAGTTCTCAGTATGATTAAGAAAAAAAATGTTCCTAAATCTTAATAATTTAAATATAAATTTGTCACTTATTTGGCAAAGTTGAGTAGGAGCGAAAGACCTGTTATAAAAATGAATAAATTGGGGTGATTTTCATGGGGTTTTTTAAAAAAAATAAATACAAAATAGAGTCTACTTCCTATTACTCAACCTCAAATTCAACTACACAAGCACCTGTGGAAGATTCGGAAAATGTACTAAATAGTAGCCTTAAAGAAAATTTGAAGAAAATAAAAGATGCGCTTGGAAAAAGCACTGATATCGTTATACGAGAGATTCAAATAGGAAAAAATGGCTCCATCAATGCAGGTATTATTTACACAGATGGCCTAACAGATACAACTTCCTTGCAAGATTTTATTATGCGAACGTTAATGCTAGACATTCAAGATGCAAATGCAAGTCAAAAAATAGTCCCTGATCCAAATCTTATACATGTGATAAAAAATACAGTTCTGCCAGGATCCAAAATTAATGATTTAACCGATTTTGATGTTCTATTTACTTCACTGTTATCCGGAAATACGATTTTTTTAGTTGATGGATATGCACACGGTCTAGTTATTGATAATAAGCATTGGGAAGAGCGTGGGGTTACGGAACCTATTTCACAAACGGTGGTTAGAGGACCTCGAGAAGGTTTCTCTGAAAATGTACGTACTAATACCGCGTTAGTCCGACGGAAAATTAAAGATCCAAATCTTTGGGTCGAAACAAAAGTACTTGGTACATACACAAAAACGAATATTGCTATTATGTATATAAATGGAATTGTAAATGAAAAAATAGTGAAAGAAGTCCATACGCGTTTAGATCGAATCAATATCGATGGAATACTTGAAGGAGGCTATATTGAGGAGTTAATTGAGGATTCACCGAATTCACCATTTCCAACTATTATTAATACTGAACGCCCAGATGCAGTAGCTGCGGCACTTTTAGAAGGACGTATAGCCATATTAATAGACGGGACACCATTTGTGCTTATCGTCCCTGCATTATTTGTCGAATTCTTTCAGTCGCCTGAAGATTATTACCAGCGAGCATTTATCGCTAGTTTGATTCGGTTTCTTCGTTTTATTGCATATGGAATAGCTTTGCTAGCTCCAGCCGTTTTTATTGCGCTTACAACATTTCATAAAGAAATGGTACCGACTGCATTATTGATGAATTTATCACAACAACGGGAAGGTGTGCCGTTCCCAGCTTTTATTGAAACGTTAATCGTAGAAATTACCTTTGAAATTCTACGAGAAGCAGGAGTAAGAATGCCAAGATCAATCGGTCCAACCATGTCCATTGTAGGGGCTTTTGTCCTTGGAACGGCAGCGGTAGAAGCTGGTATGATTACAGCTGCTACGGTAATCGTGGTATCCATAACAGCCATCTGCAGTTTTGTATCGCCTATATACGATATTTCAATTGCTGTACGAATGTTGCGTTTTCTACTTATGGGTCTCGCAGCTTCATTTGGTTTATTTGGAATTATGGTCGGTTTAATTGGTATCGTTGTTCATTTATGTAGTTTGCGTTCGTTTGGAATCCCATATATGGCCCCATTGGCACCGTTTAACCTTTCAGATCAAAAGGATACGCATATTCGAATGCCAATATGGAAAATGACAACACGTCCACGTTTAGTCAATCAGCAAAATGTGGTTAAACAGCAAGACCCTTCTTCTGCAAAACCAAAGCCAAATGAAAATTGAAGGAAAGAAGAGAATGTCAATGAAAAAAGGAATCATTCTATTAATAATTTGCAGTGTTATTCTTACAGGTTGCTGGGATCGAAGAGAAATAAATGAGGTGGCAATAACAGTGGCAATAGCAATTGATGAAGCTGATGGTCAATCTGATAATAAATACTTGATTTCTGCTCAAATTGTTGTACCTCAGGAGGTATCTGTTGAAGGAAGTAAAGGGAGTGCACCTGTGGTTAGCATAAAAGCGGAGGGAAAAACAGTATTTGAAGCCACTCAAAAACTAGGAAAGCAATCGCCGAGAGAAATGTATCCAGGGCATCTTCGAGTATTGATAATTAGTGAGGCTGTAGCAGAAAATGGAATTGAAGAAATTTTAGATTTTTTTCAAGAAACCGGGAATTAAGGTCAGATTTTTTTATTTTAATTGCCAAGGGCATGAAAGCAGAAACTCTATTAAATGTAATGACGCCACTTGAAACTATACCTGCAAATAATATGTTTAACAAGGTAAATGTAGCATCTGAATTTTGGTCTTCAACTAGAGGGGTGACTATGGATGCCTTGATTAAGGATATTGCCAATGAAGGAAGAGAAGCGGTTGTAACGGGTATTGAAGTTTTTGGAGATCTAGAGATAGGTAAGACTAAACAGAATACGGAAGCGATTGAGCCACCAGCGGTTATACGCCTAGCTGAATTAGGGGTGTTTAAAGACGATAAGTTTGTTGGCTGGTTGACGGAAAGAGAGAGTACAGGCTACAACAAGATTACAAACCAAGTAAAAGGTGCAGTAGTAGATATAACTTGCCCTGATGGTGGAACAATGGCTATTCAATTAAAAAAATCTAATGTCGAGATCAAAGGCAAGGTGAAAAATGGAACACCAGAAGTGGATCTAACTCTTCATTCAAAGGGAGCTATCGTGGAGGTGAATTGTGATTTAGATCTTACGAAACCCGAAACTATTAGCATGTTGGAAAAGCTCTATAAAAAAGAGATAAAAAAAATCCTTGAGACATCTATTAGCACTTTGCAGGAAGATTTTCAATCGGATATTTATGGGTTTGGTGAAGCTATTCGTCGAGATGATCCAAAATCTTGGAAAAAACTTAAAGGTGATTGGGACCAGGAATTTTCTAATTTACAAGTGAATATAAAAGTAGATGCGAAAATTCTCCAGACGGGCACTATAAGTAACTCAAAAAAATAAATAAAGAGGACTAATGAATCATGATAAAAAGTTTAGCAATTCTTCTTGTAGCAGGTGCAATTGCTTATTTTGAAGTTCCACCTCTTTTGAAAGAAAAACAAAAAAAAGATCTCGTTGTTTTTTCCATTCTTCTTATAATAGGAGTTGTTTTGAGTATTTTTTGGGCACTAGACAAACAGATTCCAAATCCACTTGACTTCATTACATTTATATTAAAACCATTAAATGATTTTATTTCACAGTTGGTAGAGTAGGAAAACGATTAATGGTTTAGTTCAGAAGGACATCATCTTAAAGCCAGCCTTTTAGATGCAGTGTTTGAAAATAAGAAGAGGATACATCCTATTTTGAGATAGGATGTATCTTCTTTTTATTTTGTTGAATTTTCTTTACACATACACTATGTTCTTGCATATAATATCCATTTACTTATTTATTCGGATTTGTTAAGATTCCGATATGTGGTCTGTCGTCAGACAACCAATGAAGTGATATTAATTCTTAAGAAAGCGTTCTCTTATCAAAATCTATTACGAGGTGACATAGGTGAATAATATTATTTGGGGAATTGGTGGGATATTTGTTGTCTTAAGTATCGCATTTCTATTATCTAGTGCAAAAAAATCCATTAATTATCGAACTATTTTAGGCGGTTTAACGATTCAAATCATTTTCGCATTTACTGTGTTGAAATGGGAAGCAGGAAGAGCAGGATTAGTTTGGTTTTCTAATAAAGTACAAAATATAATTGGTTATGCTAATGAAGGAGTTTCATTCCTATTTGGACCAGCTGCGGATGTTAAGAATTTCGGGTTTGTCTTTGCTTTTCAGGTTTTAACAGTTATTATTTTCTTCTCGTCCTTAATCTCAGTATTGTATTATTTAGGCATAATGCAAGTATTAATCCGCTTTATTGGTGGAGCACTATCATGGTTACTTGGAACAAGTAAAGCTGAATCGATTTCGGCAGCAGCGAATATTTTCGTTGGACAAACAGAAGCTCCTTTAATAATTCGTCCATTCATTGCTAAAATGACGAAATCCGAACTATTTGCAGTGATGACAGGTGGACTAGCATCCGTCGCAGGTTCTGTTCTTGTTGGATATGCATTACTGGGTGTGCCTCTTGAATACTTACTGGCAGCAAGCTTTATGGCTGCACCTGCAGGGTTAATCATGGCCAAATTAATGATTCCAGAAACAGAAGTACCAGATGAAACAGAATTTGAGATGGAAAAAGATCAAGATTCAGTAAATGTCATTGATGCTGCAGCTCGGGGTGCCAGTGACGGTCTTAAACTGGCATTAAATGTCGGTGCCATGTTGCTAGCGTTCATTGCGTTAATTGCGATGGTTAACGGTATTTTAGGTGGTATTGGAGGCTGGTTTGGATACGACTCTATATCACTTGAGCAAATTCTCGGTTTTGTCTTCGCACCAATTGCTTTTGCCATTGGTGTCCCGTGGTCGGAAGCTGTGACTGCAGGTAGTTTCATTGGACAGAAACTTGTTTTAAATGAATTTGTTGCATATGCTGCATTTGCTCCGGAAATAGCAAACTTGTCACCAAAAACAGTAATCGTAGTTAGTTTTGCACTATGTGGTTTTGCCAATTTAAGTTCGATGGCCATTCTTCTAGGTGGATTAGGTGCACTTGCTCCCTCTCGCCGTTCAGATATTGCAAGACTAGGTTTACGTGCTGTAGCTGCAGGGATGTTGGCATCTTTACTAAGTGCTGCTGTTGCAGGTATGTTTATTTAAACGAATAAGGTTAAATTATATTGGAGTGCCTGGTGTAATAAATAACCGGTACTCCATTTTTTATGATCGAGAACACCAAAATAACCACCCTTTACATATGTAAAGGGTGGTTATTTTAGTGTGCCCAGCATGGGCG
>NZ_AMGD01000063.1:0-14798 GCF_000297555.1 Paenisporosarcina sp. TG-14 | reverse complement strand
AATCAGCGTGTATCAGGCTTTTTATTAGTTTCATAGATATTTATAAAAAGATGACATTAGTGAAATTCCATCCCTCTCTTCTGTTTTAACGAGAAGGGTATTTTATTTCACCAACGTCATATATGGTACAACCATTTCAAAATAAAAATGTTTCATAAATTGTACTATTTTAAAGTAAGTTATAATACGTAACTTACTTTAAAATAGTAATTAAATTACTATGTGTTTTACATGGATTTTCAAGTAAGTTATAATTAAAAGTAATAGAGGTGAGAATTATGAAAGAAACAACAGTTTGCCCACGGTTATCAAAAGCTATGGAACTTATCGGGAAAAGATGGACCGGTCTAATCCTATATCAGTTATTAGAAGGACCCCAGCGATTCAACGAAATTGTATCTTCCTTGCCAGTGAGTGGACGCCTCCTATCTGAACGATTAAAAGAGCTAGAAAAAGAAGGATTAGTAGAACGTCATGTTTTTGCAGAAGTTCCTGTGAAAGTTGAATATTCATTAACTGAAAAAGGAAAAGGGCTAAAAGATGCAATTGCTAACATAGAACAATGGTCAAAAGTATGGTTATCTTGAAAATCACTTGTCAAATAGGTCGTCAATACGCATACTATGTAATGAAAAGAGTTAAGCGAAAGGATTTGGCTTTTCATGAATAAACATCGTTGGTTTGACGATATCACAGAAAAAATTTCACACGAATCAGTTAAAATAGATGAACCTCTTAACTTGCACACAATGACGAAAATGGGTGGTCGGGCAGATTTGTTTGTAGCCCCGTCGACAGAAGAAGAAACCATTTTTGTTGTGGCATATGCTCATCGTAAACAAATTCCATTGTTGTTACTTGGTAATGGTTCTAATATGGTGGTCAGAGATGGTGGTGTGCGCGGAATCGTCTTGAACTTGTCTAAATTAAATCGAATTGAGATTAATGGGACTCGTGTGTATGCCCAAAGTGGTGCCGACATAATTGATGCATCAAAAGAAGCAGTGAAAGAAACTTTAACGGGCCTTGAATTTGCTTGCGGTATCCCAGGTTCTATTGGTGGTGCGATGGCGATGAATGCTGGAGCATACGGTGGTGAGATTAAAGATATTATTTTCAGAACGACTGTCTTGACGCAAGAAGGTGTAAAACTTGTTTTGTATAAAGAAGATCTTGAGTTAGACTACCGTATGAGTATAATTACAAAAAAAGGATATTATGTATTGTCCGCAGAATTTGATTTAGCACTAGGTAATCAATTGGCAATTGATTCTAAGGTAGCAGATTTAACGGACTTACGTGAATCGAAGCAACCTTTAGAATATCCCTCTGCAGGTAGTGTATTTAAACGACCTCCTGGTTACTTTGCAGGTAAGTTAATTCAAGAGTGTGAATTGCAAGGTAAGGGGTTTGGAGGTGCGGAAGTTTCAACGAAACATGCTGGTTTCATTGTAAATAAAAATAACGCAACTGCTACAGACTATATTCAAACGATTGAAATGGTTCGCAATAAAGTTCTAGAGAAATTCGGAGTCAACTTGGATCTTGAAGTGAAAATTGTTGGTGAAAACGAATAAAAAAAGCCTCAAATCCTTTTAGGGTTTGAGGCTTTTTACATGCATGTAATGGCAATTACTATTAAACTAAAGAGACAACTAGTGTAAAGACCGGAGGAACCAATGGAACAGTTCTCAACAGATGTTGTTGTATTATTAATGGGTATTTTTCTTTTGTGTGGAGTATTGATGACGAAAATTTCTGCTAGAGCCGGTGTACCTTCACTTATTTTGTTTATATTTTTAGGAATGATTTTAGGCAGTGATATTTCTGGACTAATATATTTTTCTAATGAAAAAGTTGCCCAAATGGTGGGTGTATTTGCCCTTATCATCATTTTATTTGAAGGTGGACTACAAACACAGTGGAAGCATGCACGTCCAGTCCTAGGGGGTTCAATTGTCCTTGCGACACTTGGGGTGGTAATAACAACAGCTATCGTTGCGTTAGCAGCATACATAGTCTTGGATATTGGATGGTTAGAAGCATTTCTCCTTGGTTCTATTGTTGGTTCGACAGATGCAGCAGCTGTTTTTTCAGTATTATCTGGTCAAAATATTAAACAAAAACTAACATCAACATTAGAAGCTGAATCTGGAACGAATGATCCGATGGCGATGTTTTTAACCATTATATTTATTGAATGGATATTGATGCCGGAAATTTCCGCATGGTCATTCGTAGGCCAGTTCTTTATGCAAATGGGACTTGGGGTGTTGTTCGGTTTTGGTCTAGGGTATATCGCATCTAAAACAATGAATAAAATTAAGTTAGATGCGAGTGGACTTTACGCTGTGCTATCAGCTGGCTTTGCCATTTTCATCTATAGTCTAACTGCCGTATTAGGTGGGAGCGGATTACTAGCCGTGTATATTGCTGCCATGATTATAGGGAACCGAGAATTAACACATAGTCACTCAATTTTTAGGTTTCATGAAGGATTTGCCTGGTTGTTGCAAATTACAATGTTTGTGATCTTAGGACTGCTGGTGTACCCAAGTGATTTGTTGAATTGGGATATCATTTGGAAAGGGCTAGTACTATCATTCGTCCTAATTGTGATAGCAAGACCAATTGCAGTATTTGCCTCCACCATTTTCTTTCCTTATAGCAGGAATGAGAAATTATTTATTTCATGGGCTGGATTACGTGGAGCTGTTCCAATCGTGCTTGCAACCTTTCCGATGTTAGCGGGTATTGACAATAGTACATTGTATTTCAATATCGTATTCTTTATCGTCTTAAGTTCAGCTTTACTGCAAGGGGCCACCATTCCGTTTTTCGCTAAATTACTTAAAGTGAATGGACCACCTGTTCCCAAACGTATTCATACGTTGGAACTTGTATCAATGGATCATGCCAATGCAGAAATGTTGGAATTTGAAGTTTCCGAATTTTCACCGTTTGCTGGACAACTCGTCCAAACAATTGGACTGCCAGAAAAAACGCTTATTAGTGCTATTATTCGAAAAGGTAATTTAGTCATGCCTACAGGTGGAACAAAGCTTCAAAAGAAAGATATTTTATATATTCTTACCGCAAAAGAACAAGTAGCCAATGTGAAATTAGTATTATCCGAAGAATTATTGAAATAAAGCTAGTAGGCATGACAATGAGTTGTCGGTGTCTACTAGCTTTTTGTGCTTATTCGCATATCTCGCATTGGTGAGACGATATCTAAAATTCGCGTTGTGATAATCAATCGTGACATTTTAGATGGCCATGCGTTAACATTATCATCATCAGAGTAATTACTAGGGTGTGTTAAATTGAAAAACATTTTATTAGTGGGCACAGGTGGAATGATCGGCGCACTATTACGCTACAGCGTCATGGTAACCACGCCAAATGTATTTGTTTTATGGATTGAGAATGGTGTAGGAAGTTTCATTTTAGGGTGGTTAACAGGACGTGCTGCTGTATCAGGTAAACCGGCGTCGCTATTGTGGACAACAGGAGTCCTAGGCTCATTTACCACCTTTGCAACATTTTCCGCTGAATGGCTTCAATTGATGCAAGAAAATATCATTTTAGCGTTTGTCTATGGGTTAGGTATGACAATATTTTGTTTTGTTGCAGCAGCTCTTGGTTTTAAGTTAGGAGGATATTTAAAATGACTCTCCTGGCAGTTGCAATTGGCGGTTGCTTAGGCGCAGTATTTCGCTATATTATTTCGCTGAAAATTAAAGGAACAAGAGGGATAGTAGTAATCAATTGGTTGGGTTCATTTTTAATGGGTTTCTCACTCCCCATAGCCATGGAAACGAGCTGGTTAAGTATGTTTTGGATAGTTGGATTTTTAGGTGCATTCACAACGTTTTCAACGTTTGCTGTTCAATTCGTGGAGAATTGGATCAAAGGAAAGCAACGAAAAGCAATTAGCTATGCATTGTTCATCCTCCTTGGCGGTTTTGCTTTCGTAAGTATTGGATGGTGGTTAGGATCTCTCGTTTGATTACTGTAAGGTGAATATCGGCTTTGTCTAGTAGAAAATCAAAAGCAATGTGTAAATTGCTCGATATACTATTCAATCAAAAAGGATCCCCACTATGTCAAATTTATTGACGAAGTGGGGATCCTTTTTCTATACAAATACGCCCTTTTCAATCACACGGCCTAAACGACCAGTTGTTGTTTGTGAGAGACGAATAGACTGATAAACTGCTTCTTCCGTTGCTTCAATAGTACCTTGGAATAACTCATTCATTAACGGGTGATCATCTCGTAAAAATGACTGTGTTTCAAATGGATGGTCAGATTCATGAGCAACAGTATTAGCATTTGAGAAAGCGATGACGATATCCCCACTGCCGTTATGTATGTGTGTACCGGTTCGACCGAGTCCTATAGCCGCCCGTCTTGCTAGTCTTTTCAATTGACGCGAATCGATAGGGGCATCAGTTGCGACGATGATGATGACAGATCCATCTGGCTTATCTATTTTATCTTGCTCCCAATTGGAGATTTGACATTCTCCGGCTCTACCGAAGTTCGTCAACACAAGCACACCCAAGGTAAACGCATTATCTCCATGTTCAGCAATTCGAGATGAACTGCCAATACCCCCTTTAACTCCGTAACAAATCATGCCTTTACCAGCACCAACAGCTCCTTGTTGAAAGCTTCCTGGAGCTGCTGCTTGTAATGCTTCAACGGCATGTTCAGGTCGAACGGCTAAAAGGCGCATTGAATTTAAATAACTGTCGTTGCACTCTCCAACAACAAGATTAAGTGAACTAGTGGAGTCACCAATTGTTGGATTCTGCTCCAACATATATAAAAGGGTTCCTTCTAAAACAGCTCCAACACTAAATGTATTTGTGAGCATGATGGGTGATTCCATCAAACCCAATTCTTCAAGTTGAATAAGTCCAACTGTTTTCCCAAAGCCATTTAACACAAAACTTGCAGCATGAACTTTCTGCAGAAAGGGGTTCCCTTCATGCGGCAAAATGGCTGTAACCCCTGTGCAAATTGAGTCTTGATTATTTATGCATTGATCTAAAGTAACATGTCCTACTTGTACACCTGGTACATCTGTAATTAAATTTAATGTACCTTTATTCAATTTCATCAGCTCCTGAGATAAAACAAAGACTGACCAATTAAATGATCAGTCTACATTTAATTATTTTATTAATAATACGGGTGAGTTTACACGTTTGGCCACTTTATGACTGACGCTACCAAGCACCATTTCTTGCAGTGTGTTGAGACCTCGACTACCAATCACAACAACGTCATAATTTTCTTGGTTCGCGTGTTCTACAATTACCGGTCCTGCTTCACCATGCAGTAATTTAATTTCAGTTGAGATACCTTTGGATGTGAACAATTCTTTGATGGGCATGATTTTGTTTTTGCGATCAATATGTAAATCCTCACTACTCATGTTATGAATGTTATTAGTTCGCGCCTTATCGTAATCTAATACATAAAGTAGGGTTACATGTGAACCCTCAGTTGAGTTAGCTAAAAAAACAGCGTGAGAAGCTGCTCTTTTTGAATGTACAGAACCATCCACAGCGACTAAAATTTGTTTATACATATATACCACCCTTAGAAAGTAATCTTTTTACGCCATTCAATTTTTCTATTGAAAGTTTTCCAAATGAAGCAAAAGAAATGGCTTATATAATTTATATATTCTCTAATGTCTACTGAAAGTCCTTTTTTCATCTGAAATATTAAAATAATAAAGGCACAGAAGCTGACAATAGAGATGATGTCTTACTTCTTCACATGTAAATAGAGACATGAATGTCCTTGCTATTGAAACTTATCGAGCATATACTGAAATCAATAATCAAATGGACGTTTGAATGAGGAGTGAAATGATGAAAACAGGAGTATGCGAAGTAGTATGCGTTCATGAAGAAGATGTAAAATACGTTCAACAAAACTTGCCAGATTTAAAGGGCATGACCTTAATTTTTAAGGCTTTAGCAGATGATACAAGATTGAAAATTTCATATGCATTAACACTTCAAAATGAATTATGTGTGTGCGATGTAGCAGCGATTATACAATCTTCAACCGCAACAGCTTCTCATCATTTACGCTATTTAAAAGATATCGCTTTAGCTAAGTCTGAAAAAAGAGGCAAACTCGTATATTACCGACTTGCCGATCATCACGTCGGTCAGCTTGTGAAGATCGCTTTTGAACACGCGAAAGAAGGGGAAGAACATGAAAGCACTTGAGAACCAGGAGTTTCGATTAGAAAACTTAACATGTGCGAATTGCGCTATGAAGTTTGAGAAGAATATTCAATCCCTGCAAGAAGTTACCGAAGTCAACGTTAATTTTGGTGCATCAAAATTACGTGTGATAGGGCCTGTAACTGTTAAAGATTTAGAAAAAGCAGGAGCATTTGATGGCATTAAAGTTATTCCAATAAATTCTAAGCGAACAATTGAATACAACCCCTTTTATAAACGAAAAGAAAATATCTTGACGTTTCTATCCTTAATTTTATTAGTGGTAGGTTTAAGTATTTCATTTCAAACGACTGTAGCAGACTCATATGCAATTGCCTTTTTTGCTTTATCCATGGCTATTGGTGGCTATGAAATGTTTTGGAGTGGGTTAAAAAACTTGTCTCGCTTCTATTTTGACATGAAAACGCTCATGACCATTGCCATCATTGGTGCTGCCATTATTGGGGAATGGCGTGAAGGTGCTGTGGTGGTATTTTTATTCGCAGTGAGTGAAGCACTTGAGGCTTACTCAATGACCAAAGCAAGGCAATCAATTCGTCAACTTATGGATATTGCCCCCGCACAAGCGATCATTCGTAGAAATGGTGAAATACTCGAGCTAGCAACGGAAGATATAATGATTGGCGATACGCTTGTTGTAAAACCAGGACAAAAAATTGCGATGGACGGGGAAGTATTGTCTGGTCATTCTTTCATTAATCAAGCGCCCATTACAGGGGAATCAATGCCTGTAGCAAAAGCAAGTGGAGACGAAGTGTTTGCAGGAACTTTAAACGAAGAAGGGGCTCTCGAAGTTCGTGTAACGAAACGAGTCGAAGATACAACTATTGCGAAAATCATTCATTTAGTAGAAGAAGCGCAGGGTGAAAAAGCACCATCTCAAAAATTTGTTGATCAATTTGCCAAGTATTACACACCAATTATTATTTTAATTGCGTTACTTGTTGCAGTTATCCCTCCTTTATATACAGGCGATTGGCAAGTTTGGATATATCAAGGTCTTGCTGTGTTAGTAGTAGGTTGTCCTTGTGCGCTCGTTGTTTCAACTCCGGTAGCAATCGTTACAGCAATTGGAAATGGGGCTAAACAAGGTGTCTTGATCAAAGGAGGCATTCATTTAGAAGAAATGGGTCGCTTGCAAGCCATTGCTTTTGATAAAACAGGCACCTTAACAAAAGGTTTTCCAGAAGTAACTAATTTATCTACTGAAGCTTCGTTTACACAAACGGAAGTCATTCAAAAAGTGGCGTCAGTCGAGGCGTATTCAGGTCACCCAATAGCACGAGCGATCGTGACATATGCGTCAGTTCAAAATATAGAGCACTCACCAGTTGAAAATTTTCACTCAGTTACTGGTAAAGGTGTGAATGCCACAGTTGATGGAGTAGAAGTCGCTATTGGTAGTTTGAAATGGGCAGAAGAATCTACGACAATTACAGTTGATGTAAAGGCAGACGTAGAAATGCTTCAACAACAAGGGAAATCGGTGATGGTCGTTCTTTTCAATCATCAATATGCTGGTCATTTAGCCGTAGCGGATGCGATAAGAGAAACCAGTCCAACCATTATAAAGAAATTGCGAGAACTTGGGATTAAGCATATGGTTATGTTAACAGGAGATCATCCAATAACAGCTGCCGCGATAGCTCAAATGCTGAATTTGACGGACGTCAGAGCAGGATTAATGCCAAATGAAAAACTACATGCGGTAAAAGAATTACGTAGTGAATTCGGGCGTGTGGCTATGGTTGGAGATGGCATGAATGACGCTCCAGCACTTGCTGCCGCGACGGTTGGTATCGCAATGGGTGGAGCTGGAACTGATGCGGCACTTGAAACGGCAGATGTTGCTTTAATGGCTGATGATTTAGAAAAACTTCCTTACACCATTCAATTAAGTCGAAAAGCATTGCGTATTATTAAAGAAAACATTATGTTTGCTTTAGGATTAAAAATAATAGCGTTACTGCTGATCATTCCTGGATGGTTAACTCTTTGGATTGCAATATTTGCAGATATGGGTGCAACGTTACTTGTTGTTTTAAACTCAATGAGGTTACTGCGCATTCAAAAATAACGCAGTTCGGGGGGAAAGTATGCGATTAACAGAGTGGACAATGGAAGAACAAGAACAATTAATACATTTTATGACTACAAACACATGGCCATATCATGGTAATTCGAATCCTGCGAGGGAAATTATCGAAAAAGCAATTGAAGAAGGCGGCTACGAATCAGACGAAGTCAAAACCTTCTGGGTAGAAAACGAAGAACAACAAAAAGTAGGAATTGTTAAAGTGTTTGATTTACAAGATGAAATCCCTGTCTTTGACTTACGTATCGCAGAAAGTCACCGTGGCCATGGTTATGGTCCAGCTGCACTTAAAAAAGTAGCTGAGTATGTATTTAATCTAGCTGAAAAGAAAATTCGTGTAGAAGGTCATACACGTCAAGATAACTTTGCGATGCGAAAAACATTTGAGCGAGCGGGATTTGTAAAAGAAGGACATTTGCGTAAAGCTTGGTTTTCACCAAAAGAAAGTTCTTATTACGATGCCATCACGTATGGTATTACAAGAGAAGATTTCATAGAAGGCACAACAACGCCTGTCTTGTGGGAGGATCAACAAGGGACGGAACAAGCACAATCAAAAGTTCATATCTCAATGCGCACATTCCCAGATTCATTTGAATCTGAGCGGTTATTAATTCGTGCACCAAAAGTTGAAGATGCTCCAGTCGTTTGGGAAAGTATTAAAATTTCGCATAAAGCATTAAAACCTTGGATGCCATGGGCTCAAAAAAATGAGGAAATCGAAGGTACGACTGAAAACTTAAGACAAGCAGCCGCGGATTTCATAACAAGAAAAGATCTACGACTTCATTTGTTTTTAAAAGAAACGGGTGAGTTTATTGGGTCAAGTGGCTTTCATCGTATTAATTGGGATATTCCAAAAGTTGAAATTGGCTACTGGTTAGACAGTCGTTTTGAAGGAAAAGGCTATATGACTGAAGCGGCCGAGCGTTTAACTGAGTTTGCATTTGAAGAACTTGGTGTGAGAAGAGTAGAGATCCGTTGTGAGACAGACAATGTAAGAAGTCGAGCGGTGGCTGAAAGATTAAAATTCACATTAGAAGGAATACTAAAACAAGATTCGCTTTCCTCAGACGGAAAATATGTTCGTGATACGTGCATTTACGCGAAAATAAAATAATAAAAGGGATGTCCACATTGCGGACATCCCTTTTCATTTTATGTTACAGTTTTCGTTTACCTGATATTAATTGTACGATTAATACTATACCTGCAATCAATAATATTAAGTGAATTAAACCTCCGCCAATTTTAAGTACAAGTCCGAGTACCCAAATAACGATTAATACAACGATAATCATCCATAAAATTCTACCCATATAAATTCATCCTCTCTGCTTAAAGCGTTGCTAATAATAAGTTACCCCATAATATTTAAGATAAACTAGTTAGATAAAAATTCAATAAAATAGAGCAAGTCATTCCCATACATTTGAGAACAGTAAGCGACTATAGTACACTTATATAAGCTATGGGAAGAGAGGACAGAGTGAATGCCGACACCTAGTATGGAAGATCATATCGAACAAATATATATTTTAATTGAACAAAAAGGATATGCACGTGTTTCGGATATCGCTGAATCTCTATCAGTACTTCCTTCTTCTGTAACGAAAATGGTTCAAAAACTAGACAAAGACGGATACTTGATATATGAGCGTTACCGAGGACTAATGTTAACATCAAAAGGTTTGAAATTAGGGAAGCGTTTAGTTCATCGTCATGATTTGTTGGAACAATTTCTACGTTTAATTGGCGTGCAGGAAGACAAGATATATAAAGATGTAGAAGGAATTGAGCATCACTTAAGTTGGAATTCCATTGAGCGAATTGGTGACTTAATTCAAGTGATGGAAGAGGATCCTGATTTTCTTATTAAATTAGAAAAACTCAAAGAGCAGTAAAAAAGATGAATGAAAATGCGAAAGGAGTGTCCAGTTTGAGTGAATTATTATCGGGAGAAATTGTTGACTTGCAAGTAAAGTCTCAAGAATCTTCTAAATGGATATTATCCAACGGAGAAATTGAAGTATCAATTAACGAGTCTGAAGCACCAGAAGAAGTTCAGATAGGCGATACAATTAAAGTGTTTTTATTTAAAGACCGTCGAGGCAATTTAAGTGCAACTTCCTCAATACCACAAATTACAAAAGGTGTGTATGGTTGGGCAAGAGTCATTAAAACTGAAGAGCGTGTAGGTTCATATGTAGATATCGGTAGCTCACGTGAAGTTCTTGTGAAAAGTTTTGATTTGCCAGTAATTACCCAACTTTGGCCAACTACTGGTGATCATCTATATATGACTTTAAGAACAGATTATCTAGGCGATTTATATGGTCGTTTAATAACAGAAGAAAAAGTTATAGAGTCGTTTATTGAAGCTCCTACAACAGTGTCCAATGAAAACTTAAAAGCTCGAGCATATCGTTTACTGCCAGTTGGATCATTTTTAATTACCGTACCTGAAGGGTACAGAATATTTGTTCACCACACAGAACAAATGGCTGAGCCTCGTTTAGGTGAAGAAGTCGAAGTTCGGGTAATTGGCATAAAAGAAGATGGGTCATTAAATGGCTCGATGTTACCGCGTAAACAAGAAAGATTAATGGACGATGCAGAAACTTTATACCGCTATTTACAAGATGTAGGCGGTAAAATGCCATTTACAGACAAATCATCTCCAGACGAAATTTTCGAGATGTTTAAATTGAGTAAAGCCTCATTTAAACGTGCTTTAGGTAAATTAATGAAAGATAGAAAAATCGAACAAAAAGATGGTTGGACTTTAGTCAAGTCTGACATTTAGCTTTAAAACTGGTACAAGAAGATTGGGGAGATTAAAGGCTCACCGAAACTTTTTGTACCTTTTCTTCGTATTATCAAGAGGCTAGCATTTTTCTGAAAAAATTTGCTTGCCCAAAATGAAAGAAAAGTTGTTTTGAGAGGAGAACTTTCTATGAAAAAGAATATTGTACGTTTTGCTTCAATTTTACTAGTAGCTTCATTGCTTATGCCTTCAGTAGCTCTAGCAAGCACTGGCTCATCGTCTGATGACGGGATAAATGAAAAATTCGGATTACCGATTGTGGTATATGGAGCAGATTTAACAGAAACAGAAAAACAAAGTGTTAAAGATAGCCTAGATGTAACAAATGAATCTGAAGTAGAAGAAATTTCAGTGACAGGCGAAGATTTAGTGAATTACATTAAAGATGGAGATTCATCTGCTCGCATGTTCTCATCTGCTAAAATTACGCGTCAAGATGCCGGTAAAGGGTTAGTAATCGACATTGTAACTGAAGATAACATCACACAAGTAACAGCTGAAATGTACGAAAATGCAATGTTAACAGCTGGAATTGAAGATGCTATAGTTGAAGTAGCGGCGCCTAAAAAAGTAACAGGTCATTCTGCTTTAGTAGGGATTTATAAAGCATATGAAGTTAGCGGAGAAACACTAGACAAGGAACGCACAGATGTAGCAAATGAAGAACTTTCAGTGGCAACTATTCTAGCGAACAAGTCCGGAATTGACGAAGCGAAAGTAAGTGAACTTTTAACAGAGATTAAAAAAGATATTGCAGAACTAAACCCAGCAACTAAAGAAGACGTTGAAAAAATTGTACAAGATCAACTAACCAAGCTACAAATTGAGTTAAGCCCAGAAGATCGTCAATTATTAATTGATTTAATGGATCGCATTCGTAAACTGGACATTGATTTTAGTAAGTGGTCGGACCAATTAAATGATTTAAGTAAAACGATTGAAGATAAAATCGGTAATATTGTTGATAATGAAGGTTTTTGGCAAAGTGTTAAAAACTTCTTTAACAATTTGATTGATTCAATACGTTCTATGTTTAACTAAAATTTCCTCTCATGGAGGTTACGGATTGCTTTTAAAGCAGAACTAAAAGCTAGAGAATGAAAGAGAAGTGCGAGGTGACTTTTGTCACTTTGCACTTCTCTTTTTCCTACAGGCAATATTGCGTTGGTTGTGTATCCTTCGCTAGACCAAAACTTTAACGTGCATACATTAATTTTGGTCTATGAGAGAATAGACACTTTCCATATAGAAAACAGGCTGCCGAAGATTCAATTTCGGCAACTTTTACTTTATTAAGTGTTTGCCATACCATAACGTGCTTCTCATCATCAAAAAGATTAGGTTTTAGTATCGAGCGATACTGCATTTTCTGTCAGATGTAATGTAAATAAAATCGCATGAATTGCACATTATATAGACACATGATAAAATTTTAAAAAATCTCGAATTCGAGATATTTATTTGTAGGAGGAATCTTAATGGAATTAGCGGGGATTCATCATGTATCCGCCATTACAGCAAACGCGGAAAAAAACTTCGATTTTTTTACCCGTATATTAGGTATGCGACTCGTAAAAAAAAGTGTAAACCAAGATAATACATCATCGTATCACTTATTTTATGCAGACGCAGTAGGTACACCAGGAACGGATATGACATATTTTGATATCCCACATGCTGCGAAGACAGTAGCCGGAGCATCAAGTATCAGTAATACAGCTTTTCGTGTAAAGAGTGAAGCTGCTTTAACTTATTGGAAAGAACGCTTTACACAAGATCAAGTTCAATTTGAAGATGTGATTGAACGTTTCGGTAGAAAAACGATGTATTTTGAAGACTTTGAAGGATCTCGTCTTATGCTAGAAGTTGATGACGGTAAAGGTGTTCCATATGGTATACCTTGGACAAAATCTAGTGTACCAGAAGAATTTACAGTGGTTGGTTTAGGTCATGTCACGTTAACCGTGCGTAAAGCAGAACAAACGCAACTAGTTCTTACTGAAGTATTGGGCTTCAAAAAAGTCGGTTCATATCCTTCCCTTATGACAGCAATGCCTGACATCACTGTATATTCTATAGGTGAAGGCGGTCCAGCATCTGAAGTGCATATTGAAGAACGACCTGATTTAGCTTTTGAACGTCCAGGTCGTGGTAGCGTTCATCACGTAGCATTCAGAGTGAAAACGTTTGAGGACTATGATAAATGGGAAGAATTATTACGATCAAAAGGATTTATGACTTCAGGTAAAATCGATCGCTATTACTTTAAATCGATTTATTTCCGGGAACCAAATGGAATCTTGTTTGAACTAGCAACGGATGAACCAGGATTTGCGACAGATGAATCCGTGGATACATTAGGAGAAACACTTGCTTTGCCGCCATTTTTAGAATCCCGCCGCGAACAAATTGAAGCTTCTCTCCGTCCGTTAACGTTTAAAGATTGAATTATGCTACACTAACAAAAAGGAGTGGAAGTTTATGGAGTTTCAGTATAAAGAATTAGGTCATGATGCGTATGCATTTGTGTATGGAAAAGATGGTCAAAATTTAGGGGAAATTACATGGACATTGATGGGTGATGTAATGGTTATGGATCATACATTTATATCTCCAACTCTTCGAGGTCAAGGGAATGCCAAGAAGTTACTTGATCACACAGCTGAATTTGCTCGTGAAAAAGGCTATAAAATGGAAGCAGTTTGTTCGTATGTAGTAACTGCATTTAATCAATCTGATGAATATGAAGATCTTAAAGCATAAGTAAAAGGCAAACCACTAATTGAATTAGTGGTTTGCCTTTTATGTTCTATTTTTAATCCTTAAATTTGAGTAAAGACAACTAAAATTCCCGTTAGAACTGAAGCGCCTAAAATAGTATACATAAAATCTGATTGACTAAATATTATTTCTTTCTTTTCCATCGTTTCATCCACTCCCTATTAATTTGCTATTACTCATTTAATACCCGTAGCATCTTTTTTTAAACTTTTTTAAAACAAGTTTACTCATAGTTTATGAGGGGAATGTTAAAAATATGAAACCATTTAGGTGAATGATTCGTACTAAACTAGTAGATTAAAAGGTGAGGTGAAGGAATTGAGTAGAACAGGTGAAAAGGCTTTAGGAATTATAGGTATAATTTTAAATGCAATCTTCTTAGTTTTCGTCACACTAGCTGTTTGGGGAGCATCGACAGCAGATAAGGTTGAACTAAAACAGTTCTTTGAACAAGAAATGGAAATGACAGATCCAACAATGACTACTGAAGACATCACAATAATGAATGATACTATGGATGTTGTGATAGATGTAGTAGGAGTTGTAGGTTGGATATTAGTCGTGACATTGTTAATTAGTGTAATTTTAAGTATTATTGGCGTAGTAAAAGTATCTAAGAGTCCTAAGGTAGCAGGAATCTTATTTATCTTCTCGGGTATGCTATCGGGAATTATTTTATTAGCTCCAATACTATTTTATATCGCTGCAATCATGTGTTTCGTGCGCAAAACACCTGATCGTCGTGAAGATGATCCCTTCTACAACAATGATAATCAAGCGATGAGACCACTATAATAAAACGCCGGTTAACACTTAA
>NZ_AMGD01000062.1:0-21248 GCF_000297555.1 Paenisporosarcina sp. TG-14 | reverse complement strand
TATGGTTACTCTTCTTAAAAGGACCGAGCGCACTTGCCCGGTTTTTCTTAAAATATAAAATTGATGTGTCCCAGTGTTCTTGTTGTTTTTAGTATATGGAAACTAAAATACTAAAGAGGAATATCTATGAGGTGACTCTGGTTAATCCGATTAATGTAAAGTATTATTTCATTTTTTAGAAACGCAAGTTTACGCTCAGTGAAAGTCGATTTTGTTCAATTATATATTCTTATACTAAATATAGATGTCGTATTTTCATTTTACAAGATAGGACAATTTTTTATAATTATTTTTAAAACTAAATTGCTATTACTGTTCATTTTTTAAAAGAAGAAAGATTGTAGTGAAAGGCGGCGACTCCGGCGGGAAAAGCGAGTCTGGTGAGACCCCGCAGGCGCTTGCGACGAGGAGGCTCAGGGACCGCCCGCGGAAAGCGTCCGACTGCAACGGAAATCACTATATTTAATCTGTACTTCCTTAAAGGACTGGGCGTACTTTGCCCGATTTTTCTTAAATCCTATTTATATTGTATTAGGAAAATGGGGATTAACTAATATTCTATAATAACTTGTACCTCAAAAAAAACTATAGATGGAAATCCAATTTCTTCTATGACAATATTCGTATATAACAACCAAGCTTATATGCGTTATACTGAAAGATATGAGGAAGTGAAATAGATGATTGAATCTAAAAAGAGATGGCGTATGGAACAATCAGATGACCAAATCGTTCAACATTTACAACAAGCTTTAAAACTACCACCCGTGTCTGCAAAACTCCTTGCTTCTCGAGGGTTTATTGATGTCGATAAGACAAAGGCATTTTTACATATGAATGAAACATCGATGCATGATCCCTATTTGTTACATGATATGGATAAAGCTGTGACTCGAATTAAACGAGCAATTGCCAATGAGGAATTAATATTGGTTTATGGTGATTATGATGCGGATGGAGTGACTAGTACATCCGTCATGATGACTGCTCTTCAACTACTCGATGCTCAAGTTACATATGTTATTCCAAATCGTTTTGTAGATGGCTATGGCCCAAGTGAACGATTATTTCAAGAAGCGTTTGAAGACGGTGTAAATTTAATTATTACAGTAGATAACGGAATTTCAGGAGTCAAAGAGATTCAGCTCGCTAAGGAACTAGGCATGGATGTTATCGTAACAGATCATCATGAAGCGGGAGAAATTCTTCCTCCTGCAGATATGATTATTCATCCTAGGCATCCTCTGGGCAATTATCCATTTGGTGAGTTGGCTGGAGTAGGCGTAGCTTTCAAAGTGGCTCACGCCTTACTTGGGGAAGTACCTAAAGAGTTATTTGAACTCGTTGCCATTGGAACAGTGGCAGATTTAGTTTCCTTGCATGATGAAAATCGCTATTTTGTACAACAAGGGATTAAGCAAATGCGCGAGTCAAAACGACCAGCGATTCAATCGTTATGCCAAGTTGCTGGAACCGAACAAAATCTAATTGACGAAGAAACGATTGGGTTTTTATTTGGACCACGCATTAACGCTCTTGGTCGGTTAGCGGATGCAGGCCCTGGTGTTGAGCTCTTTTTATCGACAGATTCAGTTGAGGCTATGTCACTTGCTAAATTGCTAGATACACATAATAAAGAACGTCAAGGTATTGTTAGTAAAATGACAGAAGAAGCAATAGCTATGGTAGAAGCCGGAGAAACCGGGCTAAATCCTCACGTCATTATTGTAGCAAAAGAAGATTGGAATCCGGGGGTAGTAGGGATTGTAGCTTCACGACTGGTTGAGAAATACTATCGTCCAACCATTGTGCTTGGTCTTGATTCACAAAAAGGCGTCGCTAAAGGTTCGGGTAGAAGTATTGCAGGTTTTAATTTATACAATGAACTAGCAAAAAATCGTGACATCCTGCCTCAATTTGGTGGGCATCCAATGGCTGCAGGGATGACGTTATCAATTGAACATGTAGAGGAGTTACGTAATCGACTCCAAAACCAAGCCGAGGAAACATTATCTGAAGAAGATCTGCAACCGGTTCAAAAAGTCGATATTTCTATTAATATAAACGAAATTGATTTAAAGTCGATCGAGTCATTAAAACAACTGGGTCCCTTTGGAATGGGTTTCCCAAAACCCATGTACTGCATTGAACGAGTAAACATAACCTCTATGAGAAAAATTGGAGCTAATCAAAATCATGTGAAAATGGAACTAGCGGATGGACCACATACTTTGGATGCGGTTGGTTTTAGCCAAGGAAATTTGGCAGATGAATTAACACCTGGTATTGAAGTATCATTTATTGGTGATATTCAAATTAATGAATGGAATGGCCGCAAAAAACCACAGTTCATGATTGAAGATGCGAAGACCGATGAATGGCAACTATATGATATTCGAGGAATACGCCAAGTGAACAGGTGGAATCAAATAATTCAGCCTGAACAAACCCTTTACTTGGCATTTAATCAAAAAACAATTCAACATTTTGAGTCATTATTAAATGTTAGCATCACGCTAATTTCTGGAAACCAACCGAGTCCAGAACCAAAACCATATATCGTCTTACTCGATATTCCACATGATGAAGAAATTTTGGAAACAATATTGACACATATTCAACCAAAACGGATTTATGCACATTTTTATGCACCTGATTCCACCTACTTTGAAGTTATGCCTAGTCGTGATCATTTCAAATGGTATTATGGATTTTTAGTAAAACGCCCTTCATTTGATCTACAACAACACGTAAATAAGCTAGCTAAACATAAAGGGTGGACAACGAGCACATTATTTTTCATGACAGAGGTGTTTTTTGACCTAGGTTTTGTTAAAATGAACAATGGACGAATTGACATGCAAGAAACAGCTGTGAAACGGGATCTTGCGGAGTCGATGATCTATCAATCACGAGAACAGCAAATGCAACTTGAACAAAAGTTGTTATATGCACCATATATGGAACTAAGACAATGGTTTGATAAACGCTTAGCCGAGCAGACCGTTCCTGAGGAGGAGCAACAATGGATTTAAAGCAATATGTAACAATTGTTGAAGATTGGCCTAAACCAGGTATTCATTTTAAAGATATTACAACAATTATGGATAATGGTGATGCTTACAAATACGCTACTGATCAAATCGTCGAGTACGCGAAATTAAAGAATGTAGATATGATTGTCGGACCTGAAGCACGTGGCTTTATTATTGGTTGTCCAGTGGCATACGCAATGGCTAAAGGCTTTGCACCTGTACGAAAAGAAGGTAAATTACCTCGTGAAGTGATTACTGCTGAATATGACCTTGAGTATGGTACAAACGTCTTAGCAATGCACAAAGATGCGATTAAACCAGGGCAACGTGTTATGATAATAGATGACTTACTTGCAACTGGTGGAACGGTAGAAGCAACTATCAAACTCATTGAACAAATGGGCGGTGTTGTGGCTGGTTGTGCTTTCTTAATTGAGTTAACTTATCTTGATGGACGCGAAAAATTAAAAGGCTATGATATTTGTACTTTGATGCAATACTAAATATAAAAGAGGGTGGACTTTACAAGTTCATCTTTTTTTTTATACAATAGGACATACATATATATAACGAAAGTGAATGGAGTCTGGTTATCGACATGGCGAAAGACCAAGTATTTACAGCTGAAGAAGTGTTTTCATTAGTCGCTACTTACATGAATGACAATCACGTAGAGTTTGTCAAAAAATCATATGAAATGGCGGAGTATGCTCACAGAGAACAATTCAGAAAATCGGGAGAGCCTTATATTATTCACCCGATACAAGTAGCAGGGATATTAGCACAACTTCAAATGGATCCCGAAACAGTAGCTGGAGGGTTTTTACATGATGTCGTAGAAGATACCGACATCCATAGGGAAGATATCGTACGTGAATTTAGTGAAGAAGTTGCACTTTTAGTCGAAGGTGTCACGAAGTTAAGCAAAATTAAATTTATGTCAAAAGAAGAACAGCAAGCGGAAAATCATCGTAAAATGTTTGTTGCCATGGCCCAAGATATTCGCGTCATATTAATAAAGTTAGCAGACCGGTTACATAATATGCGTACATTGAAATTTCAACCGGTTGAAAAACAACTAATCAAAGCGAGTGAAACGCTTGAAATATTTGCGCCACTTGCTCATCGTCTCGGGATATCTACAATTAAATGGGAACTTGAAGACATTTCATTGCGCTATTTAAATCCACAACAATACTATCGTATAGTGAATTTAATGAAACGAAAACGTAATGAGCGCGAAGATTACTTAAACAATGTTATGGAAGGCATTAAAGTTGAACTAAAAAACGTTGAAATCGCGGCTGATTTATTTGGACGACCTAAACATATTTATAGCATTTATAAAAAAATGGTTGTACAGGACAAACAGTTTAACGAAATTTATGACTTACTTGCTGTTCGAATCACGGTTAATAGTATTAAGGATTGTTACGCTGTTTTAGGGATTATTCATACGCTGTGGAAGCCTATGCCTGGACGTTTCAAAGATTATATTGCTATGCCCAAACAAAACTTATACCAATCTCTTCATACAACTGTGGTTGGTCCACAAGGTGATCCTTTAGAAGTACAAATTCGTACAGAAGATATGCATCGAATCGCCGAGTTTGGTTTAGCTGCTCACTGGGCTTATAAAGAAGGTAAAAAAGTAGAGTCATCGAATAAATCGGTTGATACTAAGCTTACATGGTTTAGAGAAATTTTAGAGTACCAAAATGATTCTTCAAATGCAGAAGAGTTTATGGAGTCACTTAAATTTGATCTATTCTCTGATATGGTCTATGTATTCTCCCCAAAAGGAGATGTCATGGAACTTCCAGCAGGATCGGTTCCTATTGATTTTGCCTATAGAATCCATTCAGAAATCGGAAACAAAACGATTGGATCAAAAGTAAACGGTAAAATGGTGCCACTTGATACCAAATTAAAAACAGGTGATATTGTTGAAATTTTAACTTCGAAACAATCTTTTGGCCCAAGTAGAGACTGGTTGAAAATAGCTCAATCGTCACAGGCAAAAAATAAAATTAAACAATTCTTTAAAAAGCAACTACGTGACGATAATGTACATAAAGGTCGCGAAATGATTGAAAAGGAAATTAAAGCACAAGAGTTTGACATAAAAGAAGTATTGAACAATGAAAATATTAAACGTGTTTGTGCGAAATACAATTTCACAAGCGACGAAGATATGTTTGCTGCGGTAGGTTTTAATGGAATTACTGCACAACAAGTCGTTAATCGCTTAGCTGAAAAAATGCGTAAAATTCGTGAACAAGAAGAGGCGCTAGAAAAAATAACTAAAGAAATGCACACACCTCTAGTTCGAAAAGTCACGGAATCTGGTGTTATCGTAAAAGGAATTGACAATCTACTCATTCGTTTATCTAGATGCTGTCGTCCGGTTCCAGGCGATGAAATCGTCGGATTTATTACTAAAGGACGCGGGGTTTCGGTTCACCGAAATGATTGTCCAAATGTACTTGTTGCAAATGGTAACGAACGTATCATTGAAGTGGAGTGGAGCGACCAATTAACGACGATGAATAGAAAAGAATATCAAGTTGATATTGAAATTTCTGCATTCGATCGTTCTGGTTTATTAAACGAAGTGATGCAAGTTGTCAATGAAAGTAAAACGAACATTTCGGCTGTTAGTGGGAAAGCCGATCGAGATAAAATTGCGACCATTCATATGACACTTATGATTACAAATACAGCTCATTTAATAAAAATAGTAGAGCGTATTAAACAAATTCCCGATATTCATTCTGTGCAACGTATGACGAATTGAGGTTTTAAATATGAAAGTCGTATTACAGAGAAGTTTACATGCAAAAGTAGAAGTTAACGGTGAAGTCACGGGACAAATCGATAAAGGTTTTGTCCTGCTCGTAGGTATCACACATGAAGACTCACAAGAAGATGTTAAATACGTAGCAGAAAAAATAGCTAATCTACGTTTATTTGAAGATGAGGAAGGTAAAATGAATCGATCCATTTTTGAAGAGAATGGGGCAATATTATCTATTTCTCAATTCACGCTATATGGTGATACTAAAAAAGGCAGACGCCCAAGTTTTAGTGAAGCGGCTAAACCTGAAGTTGCAAAACCACTTTGGGATTTATTTAACGATGAGCTACGTCAAAAAAATCTTCAAGTTGAGACCGGCGTCTTTGGAGCAATGATGAATGTTACATTAACTAACGACGGCCCAGTAACATTAATTGTTGAATCAAAATGATAATAATCAAGTGAGACAAGAAAAAACACCTTTCTTTATCTAGTGGTAGCAGTACTACTAGATAAATAGAAGGCACTGAAAAACTTATGTTTTTAAAATTTTATATGTGTGTTTAAATTGAAAAAGGCAACATTTCGTTCGGAATTGAACGAAATGTTGCCTTTTTCTTTCGTATTGCTACTCTGATTCCTTCAGTAAGGTAATAATTCGTTTGAGATTTACTGCAAATATAGCCGTGGTTCCTTGCATTTGCATACCAAATAGACCCGCAGATGATGCTACATCATACCCATGTCTAGGTTTCAATTCACTATTTTTCGTTTCAATTATAGATTTTACTTTTGATGAGTTCTTTTTCTAGTGCACTATCAACCGTCTTTTAAATGAGCATATCTAATAGTTCACATCTTAAAGAACGAAGCTTACCAATCACTGAAGCTTCTGGCTGGGCATTGATTTAGCGTAGCATATTATTTTCTGGCACAACGATATCTTAAATGGCTATAAATGGACTAATGTTTAAAGATTCTTGATTGGCACTTATTATACAACAAAAACAAGCAATCTTTTCCTCGACAAATTGAGGAAAGAATTGCTTGTTTAGATTTAAAAGCGGGAACATTCTGTTAGAATTTAATCAGATAAAGGAACATCACTTTTTTTAGATGAAAAAAATATATTTACAAGTGATTGAAGTGAAAGGCGGCGACTCCGGCGGGAAAAGCGAGACAGACGAGACCCCGCAGGAAACGAATTGTGCACAATTCGTTTGCGACGAGTAACCGCAGGAGCATAGGTTTTTCAAGCGACGAGGAGGCTCGGCGCTCGCCCGCGGAAAGCGTCCGGCTGGAACGGAAATCACCTATACTAGTCCATAAGCTAAGAAATTATAAATTAACTTTTTCAGTGACCGATAATCAAGGCTGTTTTTTCATGGACAAAATTAATTAGAATTTCTATAAGTTTCAACGTCTGGACTATGTTGATAAGCTAAAATCTTAAACCCGAAAGGTTCAAGTATAACTTCATTAGAATCAACATTTGAAATAAATTGTTCCTCAGTCCACATATTTTTAATGACTAATCCTTTAAGTGAGTAGGGCATCTTGAATGTTTTTTCGCTATTAGTCGGGTTAATGATGACCAGGACATTTCGGTCACCCTGATATTTCCGGTAAGCAACAATTTCTGTTTCTATGTGATTTAAGAATTGGAAATCTCCCTCATTGGCAAGTAATTTTTCCGTTTGACGGAGGGATATTAATTTTTTAACATGATCAAGTAAATCTAAGTTTTGATTGTCTGGATTCCACTCCATGCATTTGCGGCAACCTGGGTCGCGACCACCTGTCATACCAATCTCGTCTCCATAATACATGCATGGAGACCCTATAAACGTATATAAAAGAGTGTATATAAGTTTTACTCGGCTTACATCTTCCTGACATTCTGTAAGTATTCTAGGAGTGTCATGGCTACCTACTAGATTAAATGTGACATCCATGACATTTTTAGGATAACTCTGAATAACAGTTGTCATGGCATTCATAAATTCTTGAGCTGAAATCGTTTGATTCGCTAATAAATTCAAGACGTTGGTAGTAAAGGGATAGTTCATGACCGCATCAAACTGATCACCTAATAGCCAAGGCATGGAATCATGCCATATTTCACCGAGAATATAGATATCTGGCTTTTGTTTACGTATAACTGTGCGGAATTCTCTCCAAAATTGATGATCAACTTCATTTGCAACATCGAGACGCCATCCATCAATATCAAATTCCTTGATCCAATAAGATGCAACGTCTAGTAAGTATTTCTTAACTTCTGGATGTTGAGTATTAAGTTTAGGCATGGATTCTACAAACCCGAAGGTCTCATAATTCGGATGTTGCCCTCCATGAAGTGGGAGGTTATGTGGATAAAACCAGTTGACGTAGTCAGATTGTTGACCTTTTTCTAATACGTCCTGGAAAGGAGGGAAATAATACCCGCAATGGTTGAAAACAGCGTCAAGCATCAATTTAATTCCTCGTGCATGGCATTCTTTTACTAATCTTTTAAAATCTTGTTTCGACCCAAATTGAGGATCTATTTCAAAATAATCAATCGTGTCATACTTATGGTTGGATTGCGCCGTGAAAATTGGTGTTAAATAGATACCATTTATGCCTAGTTCCACTAAGTGATCTAGGTGTTGAATGACACCTACGATATCTCCACCAAAGAAATTACTTTGAGTAGGTTGAGCTGATCCCCAGGGAATCACATTATGTGTGTCATTTGAGGGGTTTCCGTTAGCGAATCTTTCAGGGAAAATTTGATACCAATTAGTATCTTTAACCCAAGCTGGTGCATCGAAAAGTTCGGATGCATGAAGGTATGGGAAGCAAAAATAATAGGAACAGTCATCGATAGCTTCTTCATAAAAACCTTTTTCTGTGTAGAGAAGAATTTCATCAAGGGCATGCAATTCAAAGCCATATCGAATTCTTCTATGTGGTGGTGTAATCTTAACTTCCCAGTAATCAAATAGAGCATCTGTAGCGTTTAATAACATGTCGATTCTTTGGAATATCCACTTACCATCTTTCCAAATATAAGGATCACCATAAAGAAGCTGGATGCTGTCTACATTATCTTTTTTTGTTTGAAGTCTAATAGCCAAAGTCGAATCGTCATAAATATAGGAATCATTATTACCAGGTCGGTGAAAAACTGCAGATCGCTCCATGTAAAACACTCCTTATTTAATTGATTGAGTACAAAATAGTAAAACTACGTTTCAGATTAACAAAAAAATACAAGTAACTCAATATTATATTGCAAATAGTCATTTTACAATTCAAACCAAGGTTTGAATTGATTAGGTGAAAGCTTGTGCAACATAGAGATTTCCCATATGCCCCTTCTTGGAGGACCATGAAGTCGTGTAATGATTTTTCAAACTATAACATTTGAGCTAGAGGGGGATCTTCCACTTTATACTTTTCACTATATTTAATTATAAAAAAGTATTGTAAATTTTCTAACAATCATTATAATTAAAATTGTGCAATCGCTTTCACAAAGAACATGTAACTTAATAAAAGACGAAGAGTTTTATAAAAACGTTTTCATTTTTACAATCTTTTCGTTTTTGTGCAAACGGTTGTATAAATAAAAAAAGATATTAGGAGGGTCATGATGAAAAAGAATTTATTAGTGATGATGCTTGTGTTTTTACTGGCAATTTTAGCGGCTTGTGCACCTGATCGTGCAGAAGAAACTACACCAGATGACGATGGAGAAGATGGGACAGAAGGTACAGAAGTGACTGAAGAGGCTAAACCTGAAAAATTGGTTGTTTGGGAAGATATAGACAAGAGTAAAGATTGGCTGCCTGCTGCAATAGCTTCATTTGAAGAAGAGCATGGTATTAAAGTTGAATTTAAAGAATTAAACATGGCGGATAAAATCCGTGATCAATTACGTCTTGATGGTCCTTCTGGAAGTGCACCAGACGTAGTGACTCTTCCACATGATCAAATCGGTCAAGTAGTTATTGAAGGTCTTATCCAAGAAATTACTGTAGATGATACAGTTCTAAAAACATACAGCGAGTCTTCAGTAACTGCTCAAATGTATGATGGAAAATTATACGGTCTACCGAAAGCAACAGAAACACCAGTTTTAATTTATAATAAAGCGCTGATGGAAGAAGCTCCAAAAACAATGGATGAACTTTACGCATTCTCTAAAGATTTCACTAAAGGCGAAAACTATGGTTTTCTTGCACTTTGGGATAACTTCTACTTCGCACACGGTGCAATTGCAGGTATGGGCGGATATGTATTCAATGAATCAACTGAAGGTTTAGACCGTGACGATATCGGATTAAATAATGAAGGCGCAGCAGAAGGCGCGGCTTACATTCAACAATGGTACAAAGAAGGATTATTCCCTAAAGGTATAATTGGTGATAGTGGCGGCGCAGCTATGGACGGATTATTTAACGAAGGTAAAGTTGCGGCAGTCATGAACGGACCATGGGCGTTCCAAGGTATGCGTGATGCAGGAATTGATATCGGTATTGCACCGATGCCAACATTGCCTAACGGAGAGCAAGTAAAGACATTCATGGGCGTTAAAGGATGGCATGTAACAGAATTCACAGAAAATCCATATTGGTCAACCAAATTAATTGAACACTTATCAAACGATGAAAACTCAAAAGCTCGTTTTGAGGCAGTCTCTGAGATTCCAGCGAACGTTTCATTAGTCGATGATCCAATTATTGCTGACAATGAAGGCGCAAAAGCAGTAGCAGTGCAATCTCAATACGCTGTACCAATGCCAAACATTCCTGAAATGGGTGAAGTTTGGGGACCAATGGCAACAGCACTTCAAACTTTGGCTACTGGTAAAGCACAGCCACAAGAAGCTTTAGACGAAGCTGTAAAATCAATTACAACTAATATCGAAACAAACCACCCAGCTAAATAAGGTGATGAAAAGGATAAGGGCGGTACCTTCTACTAAAGAAGGTATGGCCAGTCCTTTTATTTTACTTAAAACTCTTTCTCTTTAAATGAGATGAGTCTTGCAAACTTTTTGTAGCTTCATCTGGTTTAAATCGATTGATACATAACGCAAATACTTTCTCCTAGAGTGAAAGGGAGGCTACCATAAATGGAAAACTTACAAACCACAACAAGTCATCGAAGAAACGCTTTACTGCTATCCATCATTCCAGGATTCGGTCAATTTTATAATAAGCAGTTGTTAAAAGGGTTGATATTTCTCATCTTTTCCTCTTCATTTGGATTTGTTTTTTTCGAAATGATTGGAGAAGGGTTTTGGGGGATCGTGACTTTAGGCGAGATAGCTAAGTTAGATCATTCCGTTTTTCTTTTGATTGATGGAATAATCGCCATTATCATTACGATTATGGGTCTCGCAATTTATGCTTTTAATCTTTACGATGCTTATCAAAATGGGAAAAAACGTGACTTAGGTATTGCCGTCAATTCGGTTCGAAAACAATACCATAATTTAATTGATAATGGTTTTCCATATTTAATGATTACGCCGGGCTTCTTTTTATTAATCTTCGTAGTCATTTTCCCTATATTATTTGTATTACTACTAGCATTTACGAATTATGATCTATATCATTCCCCACCTAATAATCTGGTGGATTGGATTGGTTTCCAAAACTTTGTTGATATATTTAGACTTGAAATTTGGCGTACGACATTCTTTTCCGTGCTGGCATGGACCGTTGTATGGACTTTTGGTGCAACGACTCTACAAGTTGCACTTGGTATTTTCTTGGCGATTTTAGTAAATCAAAAAGATTTAAAAGGAAAAGCTATCATTCGAACAATTATGATTTTGCCATGGGCAGTTCCCGCTTTTATCACCATATTAATTTTCTCTGGAATGTTTAATGAGACATTCGGTGTCATTAATCGTTCGATATTACCGCTTCTTGGCATGGAAGGCATACCTTGGATGACGAATGAAATGTGGACGCGCATTGCGTTAATTATGATTCAAACATGGCTTGGTTTCCCATTCATCTTTGCCATGACAACGGGTGTACTACAATCTATTCCAGATGAATTGTATGAGGCAGCAACAGTTGATGGGGCTTCCATTATGCAAAAGTTTTTCTCAATTACTTTGCCGCTTGTTATATTTGCAACTGCACCAATACTAATAACCCAATACACCTTTAACTTTAATAACTTCAATGTTATTTTCTTATTTAATGGTGGTGGACCAGCAATACCAGGACAAAATGCAGGTGGAACTGACATTTTAATTTCTTGGATTTATCGTTTAACCATGACAAGTGCACAATATGGAAAAGCTGCTGCAGTTACCATGATTCTGTCCATCATTGTTATATCAGTTGCGCTATGGCAATTTAAGAGAACCAAGTCATTCCAAGAGGAGGATATGATGTAATATGAGCAATAAAAAAAGTAGATTAATCCGACTCACAATTTCTTATATCATTATTTTAGCGATGGTTTTCATCATCATTTATCCTTTACTGTGGGTAGTTGGTTCATCATTAAACCCAGGGCAAAGCTTATCAGGCTCGAAAATGTTCCCGAATAACCCATCACTCGTGCATTATAAATACTTGTTTAATCTAGAAAATTCTAATTATCTGCTATGGTATTGGAATTCTATGAAGATTAGTGTTATTACGATGGTATTATCTGTTATTTCTGTAGCATTTACGGCATATGCATTCTCGCGATATCGCTTTATTGGAAGAAAAAACGGCTTATTAACTTTCCTAATATTACAGATGATCCCAAACTTCGCTGCTTTAATCGCTATTTACGTATTAGCCAATCGCACAGGCTTAATTGATACACATATTGGTTTAATTTTGGTTTACGTTGGTGGATCTATACCGATGAATACTTGGCTAATGAAAGGATACTTAGACACGATACCAAAAGAACTGGACGAATCAGCAAAAATGGATGGCGCAGGACATTTTCGTATCTTCTTCCAAATTGTCATGCCTCTAGCAAAACCAATTATTGCGGTTGTAGCTTTGTTCTCGTTCATCGCCCCGTTAGGAGATTTCATTCTGGCAAGAATTTTGCTACGAGATGAAGAAAAATTCACTCTAGCAGTTGGGTTATATGAATTAGTTGCTAAGCAATTTGGTAATGAATTTACGAAGTTTGCCGCAGGGTCGGTATTGATTGCCATACCAATTGCCATTCTTTTCTTAATGTTCCAAAAATACTTCGTATCGGGTTTAACAGCAGGTGGTACAAAAGGATAATGTTCAAAGCGCAATAAGGAATATAAAGGGGGAGCGGAAATTGAGGGATACACTAGTAGTACTCATTTTATTTCCGTTTCTTCTTTTTTTCGCAATTCCAGTAAGTGCAGTAGAAAAAGAAGAACGAAAGTTTCAGGATGAAATCATTTATTTCATTATGGTTGATCGCTTTAATAATGCAGATAGTTCGAACGATTTTAAAGTAAATGCTGCAGACCAAAAGGCATATAATGGTGGGGATTTTAAAGGGATCACGGGCAAACTTGATTATATAAGTGATATGGGATTCACAGCGATTTGGTTGACACCTGTATTCGATAACGAAGAAAAAGGGTATCATGGATATTGGATTAATGACTTTTATGAGACGGAAGAGCACTTCGGAACGATAGAAGAATTCAAGACACTTGTTAAAGAAGCGCATAAGCGCGACATGAAAGTGATTCTGGATTTTGTCGTCAACCATGTTGGTCCAAAACACCCATGGGTAAATGATGAGGCGAAACTAGATTGGTTTCATGAAGAACAACCCATTATTAATTGGGATAACCAACAAGAAGTAGAAAACAACTGGCTTTTTGATTTGCCGGATTTGAATCAAGAAAACCCTGAAACTCGTAAATATTTATTGGATGCTGCAAAGTGGTGGATTCAAGAAACTAATGTGGATGGCTATCGGCTAGACACAGTCAAGCACGTGCCAAAAGATTTTTGGAGTGATTTTTCCAGCGAGGTTAAGTCGGTAAAAGATGATTTTTATTTGTTGGGGGAAGTCTGGCATAATGATCTTCGTGTTGTAGCTTCTTATGAGGAAACAGGAATAGATAGTTTTGTCGATTTTTCACAAAATGAACATCTTCGCACAACTTTTTCAAAGCCGAATCAAAGTCTAGATTGGTTGTTCACTTCATTAGAACGCAACATGGCATTTTTCAGACAACCTGAACTTTTGGGCAACTTCATGGATAATCATGATATGATTCGATTTACTAGAGATAGTATTCAAAATAAGCAAGATCCAGTAACTCGGTGGAAATTGGCTCTTACATATTTATATACAGCACCCGGTATTCCAATTGTCTATTATGGTTCGGAGATTGCTTTGGACGGTGGAGAAGATCCAGATAACAGAAGATTAATGGACTTCGATGCAGACAATGAATTGATTAATTATTTAACCAAGCTTGGAGAACTGCGTCAACAGTACCCTGCTCTTTCAAGGGGGGAATTAGAAGTGTTACATGAAGAAGCTGGTATGGCTGTTTATAAACGCAGTTATAAAGATGAACAACTTATCGTCGCGATTAACAATACGACTAAATCACAAACTGTCATTATAGATAACAAGGACTTACCACTAAATAAAGAATTAACCGTTTTATTAGCTGGTATTGTTGTTAGTGAAAGTGATGGAAAATATGAGATAGAAGTTAACTCTGAAACCTCTGAAGTATTTATCATTTCTGATAAAAGTAGCTTAAGCATCTCATACCTTTTAGCCATGTCAGTTGTTTTACTTGCATTCATTGTTATTATTTTCTTTAGTTTAAAACGTTTCTTGAATGGTAAAAGATTACCTTCATAGAATGTCTAATTATTTCTACTTAATAATTGGAGAATTATATCATAGAGATTTACTAGTCTTTATTAAAGAGAGGAGGGTGAGCTTTGGCCGTTACAATTAAAGACGTTGCAAAACTGTCAAATGTCGCGCCATCAACGGTATCGAGGGTCATTGCAAATAATCCTCGTATAAGCGAAAAAACTAAAATTATAGTGAGAGCAGCAATGGATGAGCTTGGCTACCATCCAAACTTCATCGCACGTAGTTTAGCCAATCAATCAACTAGAGTAATCGGATTAGTTCTTCCAAACTCCACAGATGTATTTTTCCAAAATCCATTTTTCCCAACTGTTTTCAGAGGATTAAGTGATGGTGCAAATGAGCGACAATATGCACTCCAAATCAATACAGGAAATACGGATGAAGAGATATTTGAAGGTGTCATTCAAATGGTTCAAGGTGGTCGTGTAGACGGTGTTATTCTACTGTACTCGCGTATTGAAGACAAAGTACTGAATTATTTAAGGGAAAGAAATTTTCCGTTTGTTGTTATTGGGAAACCGTTTAAAGACGTGGAACTGATTACATACGTAGATAACGATAATTATATGGCATCAAAAGAAGTGACCAATTATTTGCTTAGCCTAGGTCACGAACAAATTGGTTTTATTGGTGGAGATTTGAATTTTGTTGTCACCGTTGAACGATTACTAGGATTCGAAAAAGCTTTACGTGATGCTGGAATTCGAAGTAATGATGATTATATTATTCATAGCCAATTTTTACGCGAAGGTGGACAGGAAGCAATAGGTAAGCTCATGAACTTGCAAGATCCACCTACAGCTTTAGTAGTAGCAGATGATTTAATAGCACTTGGTGTGCTCAATACCTTATCAGAAATGAACATCTCCGTACCCGATGATATTTCAATACTAAGTTTCAACAACGTATTATTTGCAGAACTATCCAATCCTCCATTAACTTCAGTCGAGATTAATATCTTCGAGATTGGTTATCAAGCAGCGAAAAGTCTAATTCAAATTTTGGCCGATCCCAAAGTGCCAGTAAAACGTATCATTGTTCCTCATGAACTAGTCAAGCGACATTCATGCTCTCATGTAAGTGTTGTGGAGTAGAAAGACGAGAATGGCTCTAAATTTACTTTATGTGTGTGGAAGTAAAAATTACCAATAAAAAAAGGGTGTTCCAAAAGTCTCGCTTTTGGAATACCCTTTTTCTAGTTCTATCAAATTACTTATTTAGCTGATTATCAAAATAGTTTATTACGCCATTATAGATTCCTAATGAGGCTTGTTCTCTAAATTTGTCTGATGTAACCGCTCGTTCTTCGGCCGGGTTACTGAGGAAACCAAGTTCAATCAAAATAGCTAGTTGACGATTTTCGCGTAACACAAAATAGTTCCCAGGTTGAGCTCCACGATCACGCAGGGTGATTTTATCTCCAATACCTGTATTAACACTTTGTGCAAGGTTTTTTTGATATCCGTGTGTGTAATAGGTAGTAAAGCCATTAATAGCACTACTATCTGTAGCATCGTAATGGACACTTAAAAATGCATCTGCTGCGACTTGATGACTTAGTGCAACGCGTTTACGTAAGTCTACATATACGTCCGAGTCACGCGTTAATACGACATTCGCGCCAGCTGCTCGAAGTTTATTAGCTAAAACTTGTGAAGTACGAAGCGCAATCCCTTTTTCATCAGTTCCACGAACGCCAGTTGTCCCGCTGTCATTTCCGCCGTGTCCTGGGTCAATGACTAGGGTTAGACCGTTTAAAGTACCTTTCTTTCGTGTCACGTTGGATTGCTGCTTTTCAACTTCTTTTTTAGTAGCATCTGTTGAGACAACCCAGTTCGCAACATATGCCGTTGCACCTTTTGGTGTTTTAACTTTATAGAAGTCACCACTTTGTCCAACTGTTTTAAACGATTCCCCCGCATTAGCACGGTAAACTACTTGACTAGCAGTAGAAGGAGACTCTCTTAAGTTTGTACCATTATATACAATAGAGATGTTTTTAATAGAAGTTGACTTGCTTTGCTTTGCTTTTTTAACTGAAGAGTTTGCAGCTCCAGTTGTTAACGTCCCATAAAATGAATACACCCATCCGCTTTTTTCTGCCGAAAGCTGTATTTTTACCCAGTTATGTTGTTTTTCAATGATTTTATACCGTTCCCCTTTACTAACTGTGGAAACTTTTTTGGCTGTTAAATCGGGCTTAGAGCGTACATTCAGTCTATCAACAGCCACTTCAAAGTTATTGCCATTAACTATTTTTTGCTTAGTAGGAGTTGATTCGCTTTTTTGAATCGTTATGTAATCTTTTGCTACATACCCTTTTACTTGATTAAATGTGATTTCGACCCATTGACCATGATCTGCTACGAGTGTAGCTTGGTCACCGGCTGATAATTGTGTAAGAACTGCAGAATCAATAGAAGCTTGTGAGCGAACATTTAACCCATTTACTTTTGATACGATGCGTTGATTTGTTTGAGTTTTCTTTTCACCAATTTTTTTCGTGTACCAAGAAGCTACCCAGCCTTCAGATGAACCACGACGAATCTTGGTCCAATCACCTTGTTGTTCAAGTACAAGCATTTGGTCACCCTTTTGCAATGAAGAAATGATTGGATAGGCAAGTCCAGGACCAGATCGTATATTAAGCTTCGATACTGTCGACTGAATACTTTGCCCATTTGCTTGTGTTATTGAAGGAAGTATAAGTGTTAATAATAGAATAAGTGCTAAAAATATTTGCATGTTTTTCTGTAGTTTAATTTTTCGCATAAAATCCCTCCATTTACTTATTGTAGAGTTTAATTACTGAAAAAACTATAGCTTTTTGAAAAAGGTTGACATTCTTTTGCCCAATCATTAAGATAAAGTATAATCTGAATCAAACAAAGCGCCAATGACCATGAAAGTAACTGTTTAAAACGCTGTTAAGAGAGGGAAAGACGTGGCTGAAATCTTTCCTACAGAAGCACTCAGTGAATAACACATGATAGGCTTTTCGTCGAAACACTTAATAGGTGTAGTAGGTGAAAACGGAACCGGCCGTTATCCGGACTTGAGAGGACACATGTAATTTGTGTCAACTAGGGTGGAACCGCGGAAGCTTACAAAAGCTCTCGTCCCTTGCGTATTTACGCAAGAGACGAGAGCTTTTTTTATTTGTTAAAGAGAGGAGCTATTAATATGTCGATTAATGTGCCTAGAGGAACGAAAGATTTATTACCAGGTGAAACTGAAAAGTGGCAAGCAGTCGAAGAACTTATTCGTGATACTTGTCGATTGTTTCAGTACAAAGAAATTCGAACGCCGATTTTTGAACATACTGAGCTCTTCACACGAAGTGTTGGTGATACAACCGATATCGTTCAAAAAGAAATGTATACATTTACCGATAGAGGCGATCGTTCATTAACTTTACGTCCTGAAGGAACTGCTCCTGTTGTTCGTTCTTTTGTCGAAAATAAATTATTTGGTTTAGCAAATCAACCCGTAAAACTGTATTACACAGGTCCGATGTTCCGCTATGAACGTCAACAAGCAGGTCGCTATCGTCAATTCGTTCAATTTGGAGTTGAAGCAATCGGTAGTAAAGATCCAAGCATAGATGCAGAAGTTATGGCTCTAGCGATGAGTGTGTATCAAAAAGCAGGACTGAAGAAGATTAAATTGGTGATCAATTCTCTAGGAGACACTGAAAGTCGACAAGCTCATCGTGTTGCACTGAGTGCTCACTTCTCGCCTCACATCCAAGAGTTTTGTTCTGATTGTCAAAATCGATTAGAAAAAAACCCGTTACGAATTCTCGACTGCAAGGTTGATCGAGAGAATCCATTAATGGCAACAGCTCCAAAACTACCAGATTATTTGAACGAAGAATCTGCTGCTTATTTTGGAAAAGTAAAGCATTACTTAGATATTTTAAACATTAAATATGAAGTAGACCCGAATTTAGTACGCGGCCTTGATTACTACAATCACACTGCATTTGAAATTATGAGTGAAGGCGAAGGGTTCGGTGCCATTACGACACTTGCTGGAGGTGGCCGCTACAACGGTTTAGTTGAAGATTTAGGTGGTCCAGAGTCTCCTGGTATTGGTTTTGGTATGAGTATTGAAAGATTGTTATTAGCATTAGAAGCTGAAGGTCAAACTTTTGAAAACCTCCCGACACTAGATGTCTATGTAGTAGCAATGGGGGAAGCGGCGAAGGATAAAGCAGTATCGTTTGTCTCGCAGCTTCGTCAAAACAATGTTTCAGCTGAAATGGATTATTTGGATCGTAAAGTAAAAGCTCAAATGAAATCAGCCGATCGTTTAAATGCCAAGTTTTCCGTTGTGATCGGGGACAATGAACTTGAAAGTGGCAAAATTTCATTGAAGTACTTAGCGAACGGAAATCAACAACAACTTACATTTGAAGAAATAGTAGAAAACTTTACTGAAATCGCATCTAAAGCAACGGAGGAATTAGCATGACAAAACGTACACATCCATGTGGAGAAGTAGCAGACCAAGCAATTGGACACCAAGTCGTATTAAAAGGATGGGTACAAAAAAGACGTGATCTAGGCGGGCTGATATTTGTAGATCTTCGCGACCGAACTGGTATTGTCCAAATTGTTTTCAACCCTGCAATATCAGCTGAGGCATTAGCAATCGGTGACAAATTACGTAATGAATATGTGGTTGAAGTGCACGGTAAAGTGGTTGCACGTAAAGAATCACAAATGAATGCAAACATGAAAACAGGCCGTATAGAAGTCCAAGCATCGCATGTGACCATCATTAATGAAGCAAAGAATCCACCTTTCGCTATTGAGAACCAATCTGAAGTAAGTGAGGATTTGCGCTTAAAGTACCGTTACTTAGATCTTCGTCGTCCGGTGATGTATGAAATATTTAAAATGCGTTCAGAAGTGACTAAATCAATTCGTCGTTTCTTAGATGATGAAACTTTCTTAGAAATAGAAACACCTATATTGACGAAATCAACACCAGAAGGAGCACGTGACTATTTAGTTCCAAGTCGTGTACATGATGGAGAATTTTACGCGTTGCCACAATCACCTCAATTATTTAAACAAATGTTAATGGTATCTGGTTTTGAAAAGTACTACCAAATTGCTCGTTGTTTCCGTGACGAAGATTTGCGTGCAGACCGTCAACCTGAATTCACACAAATAGACATGGAAATGAGTTTCATGTCTATGGAAGACATTTTAGAAATGAACGAACGTATGATGAAGAAAATGATGAAAGATATTAAAGGGATTGACATTGAGACACCTTTCCAACGGATGAAGTACTCAGAAGTCATGGATCGTTTCGGCTCAGATAAACCAGATGTTCGATTTGGTTTAGAATTACAAGATGTATCCTCATTAGTTGCTGAATCTTCATTCAAAGTTTTTGCGGGCGCAGTTGAAAATGGGGGACAAGTTAAAGCAATTAATGTAAAGGGTTCTGCTGCTAATTATTCACGAAAAGACATCGATGCATTAGGTGAGTTTGCTGGCCGTTATGGAGCTAAAGGTTTAGCGTGGCTGAAAGTTGATGCAGAAGGGTTAAAAGGACCAATTGCGAAATTCTTTGAAGGTGAAGCTGGTGAGAAATTAGCTCAAACACTTCAAGCTGAAGCAGGGGACTTATTATTATTTGTAGCTGATAAGAAATCAGTTGTAGCTGATTCGTTAGGTGCACTTCGAATGAAATTAGGAAAAGAACTTGGACTAATCGATGAAAGTAAATTTGCATTTCTATGGGTAATTGACTGGCCGTTATTTGAATATGACGAACAAGATGGCCGTTACTATGCAGCCCATCATCCTTTCACAATGCCATTTGTTGAAGACTTAGAATTAATGGATACTAATCCTGAGAAAGTGCGCGCTCAAGCATATGACTTAGTATTAAATGGCTATGAGCTTGGTGGTGGATCATTACGTATTTATGAACGTGATGTTCAAGAAAAAATGTTTAGCATTCTCGGATTTACTAAAGAAGAAGCAACTGCACAATTTGGCTTCTTACTTGAGGCTTTTGAATACGGAACGCCTCCACATGGAGGCATCGCATTAGGTCTAGACCGTTTAGTGATGCTATTAGCTGGTCGTACCAACTTACGTGACACAATAGCATTCCCTAAAACTGCGAGTGCAAGTGACATTTTGACGAAGGCACCAAGTGCAGTTTCAGAAGAACAATTGAAAGAATTATCCTTAGCAATCAGCATTCAGAAAAGTCAGAAATCAATAAAATAATGTTGTTGTATTTCTAAAATGGATATGATAATATACAGGTAACACGAATCCTGATGTGTTCGTTAATTGCCACATCGATTTTGACCGAACTATTTTATCGTCGGGAATCCTTTCTTTTGTAATGGCTAACATGCCCCCAGGGGACGTTTTAAGTTACAAAGTGGATACCCACCTGCTGTGTGCGGGCTCAAAACGATACGCTTCATAATGACGGCACGATTGGGATTCGTCCTACATTATGTATAATTCCCCTAGCTTGTTTCAAGCTAGGGGGTTTTTAGTGTGCCCAGCATGGGC
>NZ_AMGD01000061.1:0-63368 GCF_000297555.1 Paenisporosarcina sp. TG-14 | reverse complement strand
TTTTTGTTCGCTTTGTTTATCAACTGGTTTTAATTTAAAGTGCAAAATAATACAATTTTTGTAATTCTGGAAATTTCTATATTCATAAGCGACACGATTCAATACGTTAATTATTGTTAGGGTAAATAAAGCTGTTTTCTATCAACGGAAGACGTTTTCTTAATGTTTTTAAGCTTGTTCTCATATAACTTGAAATTAAAGATGAAACAAACCTAGTTAAACAAGTCTCTAATGCTTGAAATCCTTATAGACATAGCTTTTAGAAGTTCTTGATAGAGCCAATAATTCGCTTTTAATTTTGGATAATACGCTAACATTTCTTCTACAATACTTGCCGCAAAGCGTTGGTGGAATAATGGGTAGTAATTATATTCTACGCCGGATAGTTCAGATTCTTTTTTTAGGAGTGGCTTCCAGTAACGCTTCAGGCGACGGTATTTCTTCCTATTATCATGAGGATCTGTTTTAAGTTTATTCATGATATTTATACGACATTTATTTTTAGAGCGATTAATTAATTGAACTAAATGAAATCGGTCAATGTTTCTGACACCGCACCCTTCGCAATGTGCAGGGTTGTATGTCAATTTTCCAAGAACATATTTACATACTTCCACTGTAAACGTCCCTTCTTATGGAAGTTTTCTTCAAAAGTAATGTTTGGGTCTTGAATAACGAGTAAAGATTCAATACTATTTGAATGTAACAAGTGAGTTTCCTCCTGGATAAAGGTTTTCGTCGACTTTTATTCTACAGGGAGTCTCACTTGTTTTCTATATCTAATTGAACTTATGTTTCCTATATTCTCTTAGCTGATTGGAGTGCAGAGCGGCGACTCCGGTGGGATTAGCGTGACAGGTGAGACCCCACAGGAGCAAGGTTTTCGCGACGAGGAGGCTCACCGCACGCCCCACGGAACGCGTCCGCTTGGAACGGAAATCAGCGTGTATCAGGATTTTTAAGTTTCACAGATATTTATAAAAAATGATTGTAGTGAAATTCCATCCCTTTCTCCTGTTTTACCGAGAAGGAAATTTTATTTTACCAACGTCATATATTGTACAACCAAACTCATCTCGAAATTTTAATTTACTTGATAAGATTAAATTCGTTTTGTGAAATGAAAATTTCTTACTTGAAGAACGATTTAGAAAAAATATCGCTCCATTTCATTTTACACAACCAGAAAGATGGAAGTCCTTATCTATCAATCTGGAACGAATTAACGTCAACCTAGCAAGTCAATCCATACTTTTCATATAAAAAAACTTTAAAAAAGTGCTGAGAGCACTTTTTTAAAGTTGAGAAAGAAACATAGTTGCTAAACCTAAATATATTAAAATACTAATAATGTCATTTAGTGTTGTAATAAATGGACCTGAAGCTACCGCTGGGTCAATATTCATCCGGTGAAAGAGAAGTGGAATAAAAGATCCTGACATTGTCGCGACAAAAATAGAGCCGAATATTGCTGCTCCGACTAGTAGACCAAGTAATAGGTCTTGTTGTAAGAAATAGACTATTCCTACACTGAAAACTGCACATACTATTCCTGTAATAAGACCTGTTCCTGCTTCGCGCATCAACAATTTCATTTTACTTTGTTCCTCGATATCGCCCGTTGCGATACCACGGACGGCAACAGCTAAAGCCTGTGTACCACTATTTCCAGCCATTCCTGCAATTAATGGAATAAAAACAGCTAAAATTGCTACTTGATCTAAGACTCCTTCAAATATTCCCATCAAACTTGCCGTAAACATTCCTAAAAATAATAAAATAATTAGCCATGGCAGTCTTTTCTTTGCCGCAGTTAAAGGTCCTTTATCAAACGTATCCATTTCTGAAACGGCAGCTAATTTAGAGTAATCGTCATTTGCTTCTTCTTCGAGAACATCCAAAATATCATCTACTGTGATAATTCCGAGTAAATGATTTTGGAAATCGACAACTGGAACTGCTAAGAAATCATAATCTTTAATCATTCTTGCGACTTCTTCTTGATCTTCACTTACCGATACACTAACCACTCGATCATTTTTAATCGAACTAATTAACGTATCCTCATCTGCAATAATTAAATCACGCAATGACACTACACCAGTTAATTGATGATCATCATTTACGACGAAAAGATAGTATATTATTTCTGCTTCAGGTGCAGCATTACGTAAGATCATCATCGCTGATCGAGCAGTCGAATTTTCTGGAATTGCCACATACTCGGTCGTCATAATTGAACCAGCCGTGTACTCTTCATAGTGCAGTAAATCTTTAATTTCTTGGGCTGATTCATCATCCATTATAGTTAAATAGCTGGCAACTTGATCTTTGCCTAACTCATTTAAAACGTCTACAGCATTATCCGCATACATTTCAGATAACATATCAGCTGCATACGTATTATGCATTTCTTTTAAGAAGGGTTCGTATTCATCATCATCGAGTTCAATTGACTGGAAAATTTCTGACATTTCTTTTGGAGAGAGATACTGATAGATAATTTGCCTGCTGTCAGGACTCACCTTTTCAAAAAATTGTGCCTGGTCATACGGATGTAATGATAAGAACTCTTCTCTAAATAAATCAACTTGGTGTTCATTTAAAAATGTTAACAATTGTTCTGCATCGAGGTTATGTTCTTCGTTATTTTTACGATCGTCAATCATGTATGCCCCCCTCCTTTCCTATATGTTTTCATTTCTACATTGCTTATTGTTTTTGTTACACTGTTGATATTGCCATATTTTCTTTTAAAGAGGTGATTTATATGTCGTATGACATCATTGGAGATATACATGGTTGTTATGATGAACTAACCGCATTACTAACTAAACTAGGCTACCAAAGGAATTCAGGTATATTCATTCATCCGCAGGGACGTAAGTTGGCATTTGTTGGAGATGCAACTGATAGGGGACCTCAATCACTAGCTGTCTTAAATTTACTGTTTGCTATGCAGGATGCCAAGCAATTATTTTATTCCCCGGGAAATCACTGCAACAAACTTTACAGATTTTTTAAAGGACACCAAGTACACATTACTCATGGGTTAGAAACGACTGTAAACGAATTTAATTTATTGCACCCTAAAGATAAACGGGAACAGTTTAGAAAAAGATACATCAAGTTTTATGAAGCACTCCCATTTTATCAGCAACTCGACAACGGTCAGCTTATTATTGCTCATGCTGGAATTCGAGAAGATATGATAGGTAGACCTCTTCAAAAAAACATCATCGTTTTTGTCTTGTATGGCGATATTTCTGGCCAAAGTCTATCGGATGGCAGACCACTTCGCAAAGATTGGGCTAAACAATATAAAGGATCTTCTTTAGTCGTATATGGTCACACACCAACAAAAGAAGCACGCTTTAAAAACCATACCGTTAATATCGACACGGGTTGTGTATTTGGCGGGAAATTAACTGCACTTCGTTACCCTCAATTAGAGATAGTATCTGTGCCGTCTTTCCAACCTTATGTGAAAGAAAAGTTTCATGAATTTGACGACTAAATAAGCAACTTCTTCATATCCATTGGCAATGAACTCGTAAAGGTCAATAGCTCACCTGTCAGGGGATGTTTAATATCTACAGATGTACAGTGAAGAGCTTGACGGCTAATTAAATCGATTTTACCTCCATATAAATCATCCCCCATAATTGGATGACCTATATGTGCTAAATGAACACGTATTTGATGCGTTCGTCCTGTGTGTAGTAGACACTTCACATGTGAAAAATGAGTATAAGGATAAATAACGCTAACATCTGTATGAGCAAAAAGACCATCTTCACGAACTTCACGCTCTATAATGCTAGTTCCTTTTCGACCAATTGGTGCTATTATTTCTTGGAAACTTTGATCAATCTTGCCATGAACAATGGCTTCATACGTTTTATTTATCATATGAGAGTGATTCATGAGGTGATGGATATGTCGATTTTTCACTAAACACACTAGTCCAGAAGTGTCCTTGTCGAGGCGAGTCAAGATATGAACAGTTGAAGGAATCGACATTTGTTCATAATAATAAGCAACATAATTCGCTAATGTTCCTGACGGATGTTCCCTAGAAGGAATCGTGCTTTGACCAGATGGTTTATTAACAATTAATAAGACATCATCTTCATATACAATATCAAGTAACCCTTTTTGGCGAATTAAACCTGTACTAACTTCTTCTAATGGGAAAATAACGGTTATTACATCCCCTATAGCCAGTGGATGTCTAACCGTTTTTTCATGTCCATTTACAAATAAAGAACCACCATCAAATTTTATTGACGTTAATGTACGCTTGGATATCCCCCACTTAGATAGAGCTTCACGAAGTAAAATTTCTTCAGTTGAATTAAATGTAAGTTGGAATTGTTTACACATCGCTATCAATAAACGAATCATGGACCCTTTTCCAAAATGGGAAAGGACGGAATCTCGCAAATCGTACTTTCTCTTTGGCAACACGATACTGAATTGATTTGACGTCTTTAAGCAACAATTGGATATGATCAATCGTTACCATAAAGTCAGGCGCTTTTACTGGTTTTAACACGCATGTATGGTGAGCCGGCAAAATCAGTGGTGCACCCACTGTTCGGAAGACACGATTATTAATGGATGCCATTTCCGTTAATTGCATCGCTTCTAATGACGGATGAATCACCGCTCCACCAAGTGCTTTATTGTAAGCAGTACTTCCTGAAGGTGTTGACATACAAAGACCGTCTCCACGGAAACGCTCAAAATGACTATCGTTAAGTTCCACATCCATCACTAATGTCACGTCAGGAGACTTAATGGTACTTTCATTTAATGCTAAATAAACGCTTTGGTCATTATTACTACGATAATTAATTGTCGCTTCAAGCAATGGATACTCAGTAACTTGGAATTCTTTCTTAGAAATCGAAATCACTAATTTTTCTATTTCAGAGGGTTTCCAATCTGCGTAAAATCCTAAATGCCCAGTGTGAATTCCAACAAATGCTACAGTAGACAATTGATCACGATATCTATGAAAAGCATGAAGTAAAGTACCGTCTCCGCCAATTGAAATAACGATATCAGGTGCATCTTCATTCCAAGTAAGTCCAAAATCAGTTAAGTATGTTTTAGCACGGTCCATTAGTTCGTTTGAGTGTTCATCATTACGTGATTGGATGGCAAATTTCATGAACGCTTCCACCTACTTTCTCTTTGAAGGGAAATTTACGTTTCCACTCTCTTTATATTCACTAAAGTATTTTTGTGCTGCTTGGATTTCATCTCGTATGAGTGACATTTCTTCATCTAACCTAAATGCGGCTTCAGCTGCACTTTGCAATCTATTTTTTATTTCTTCTGGAAATAAACCTTTGTACTTGTAGTTTAACGAGTGTTCTATAGAAGCCCAGAAATTCATTGCTAATGTACGGATTTGAATTTCTACTAAAATTCGAATTTTTCCGTGAATGGTTTGAACAGGATATTCCACAATCATATGATAAGAACGATAACCACTCGGTTTTTCATGTGAAATATAATCACGCTCTTCTACGACTTTGATATCGTGACGATGGCGCAATAAATCGACCACAGTTTCAATGTCGTCAACAAATTGGCACATAATACGCAAACCTGCAATATCCTGCAGTTCGTTTACTAAACGCTCGGAAGGCTCAAATGCAAATCCTTTTTCAAGTGTTTTATCGTATATACTCGCAATAGGTTTTACTCGACCAGTAATAAACTCTATAGGTGAGTTTGTATTTTCTATTTCATATTGAGTACGAATACCTTTAAATTTAATTTTCAATTCATCTACCGCTTGTTTATAAGGCTCTAAAAAACGTTCCCATTGTCCCATAACGAGTCCCCCTTGCCATTACTTTAGTGATTATCTACCCATATTCACTGTGCTAAAAGTTGTTCTTTAAACGCATCCTCAACTGAGTTTGCAAACTCTTCACCATAATTATGATTGCCTTCAATATTAAAAATGAGCATGTTTAATTCTTCTCTAAAATTATCTAGTGAAATTTCCGTTTGTCCCCAGGCTAATACTGGTTCTTTATCTGCTGCAAGTGACGCTGCAAGTAAAGGCCAAACCATCTTCGGAAATTGGACATAAATATACCCATCTGTATCATCCATTAAATAAACAAAAGCATTTTTCTCTGAATCAGTAATTAACTGTCCACCTGCTTTTATTTCTTGGCCTGTTGGGTCTTCTTCTAAAATAAATCGAATATATGAACCATTTTGAATACCACTAATTACAGTATAAGTTTTACGCATTTTAAGATCTTCCTTTCAATCTTTACTTACCCCATATTTTATCACAGAGTCTCATATGTTGCAGTTTGCAGTTTTTTTAGGATAATAATAACTAAGGCGGTGTTTTTTCAATGAGCATTCAAAAAGAAATTGAATTCAAAAATCTTTTAACAAAAGAAGAGTTTGACCAACTATGTAGAGGTTTTAACATTTCCAAACAGGATTTTCATTTACAGACAAATACTTATTTTGATACACCGGATAATCAGTTCCGTGACGCTTTCATTGGGTTTCGATTAAGAGTCCTTGAAGAACGCAATGAATTGACCTTAAAATCACCAGGTGAAAATGTTCATACAATGATTGAAACAACTCACCTTATTTCTTCAAGTGAGCGAAATGAAATCCTACTTTCTGGTGAAATAAAACCTAGAATTTATAATGAATTTCAACAGTTGCCTGAGCTTTTAGTTGCTTTTGGTACACTTCGAACGGAACGAGCAGAAGTACCTTATCAAAATGGGTTGTTGGTATTGGATCGTTCTGATTATTTGGAGCATACCGACTACGAAATGGAGTTTGAAGTAACCGATTTAGAAAAAGGACAACAAAGCTTTAATAAATTACTAGAGATTTATCAAATTCCAAAACGTCAAACTCTAAAAAAAATTGCACGTTTCATGACAAAAGCTCAACGTAAATAACATATAGTATTAGTCAAGATTTCAATTACTTCGAATTATATCCGTTTGATAATAGACTTAACTAACACAAAGTATCCAAATTACAAAATCGATTTGTTTGAGAAAAACACGTGAGGTTGATAGAATGAAATGACAGCGAAAGCAAAGGAGTTCTTATTATGACCCGAAAACCTATCATTCCTTATGAGGAAATTGGTCCGGATTTATTGTCGCAACTAATTGATGTATTTTACGGAAAAGTCGCGGCACACCCAAAGCTTAAGCATATATTTCCAGAAGATTTGTCGGAAACTGCTCGTAAACAAAAACAATTTTTGACACAATATCTAGGTGGACCTAATATATATTCACAAGAACACGGACACCCCATGCTTCGTGCAAGACATATGAATTTCCCAATTACACCTGATAGAGCTCAAGCTTGGCTTGAGTGTATGGCACTTGCGATGGATGAAGTGAAGTTTGAAGGGAAAATTCGCGATGATTTATATAATCGACTTGTACTAACGGCTCATCATATGACGAACCGGCCTGACCAAGAGGAGGAAATCGTGTGAATAACTTGCAGATTCCGCCCGAAGCGATTGTTTCTACGAGTACAACAAAGCCAATTGAGCTTTACGCGTTTATCGATCCACTATGCTCATCATACTTTGATTTACAACCGATTTTACGAAAATTGCAAGTGGAGTATAATCATTATTTCACGTTACGCGTTGTTCTTAGTACAAAACTTTCTAGCCTTAATTCAACTTGTAAAAGTGTAACCATAAATGATGACGATTTAACACACCCTGCTCTTCCGTCAGTAGCAATTAAAGCAGCTGAACTTCAAGGAAAACGAGCAGGAATGCGTTATTTACAAAAGCTACAAGAACATCTATTCTTAGATACAAAAAATGTAGCGACATATTCCAGTTTATTGGCGATTGCTGAACAAGCACAGTTAGATGTAGAGGAATTTAAATCTGATATTCAATCTAAAGAAGCAACACGCGCATTCCAATGTGACCTCTATATCAGTCGTGAAATGGAAGTCACCGAATCTCCAAGTATGGTGTTTTTCAATGAACATATTGAAGATGAAGGACTTAAAGTGTGTGGCATTTATTCTTACGAAGTGTACGAAAAGATTTTAGCTGAGATGTTGAATATTGAATTATTTCGGCAGGAACCACCTACGCTTGATGAACTATTTTTACGTTATCATACATTGTCTACAAAAGAAGTAGCTTCCATTTATGGTGTTACACATCATGCTGCAGAACGTGAATTAAAAAAACGAATGTTACTTCAACAACTAGAAATAATTCCATTAGCCGATACTAATCAATGGAGACTCAAAACTAGTACAAAATAATAGTATAAAATCTCACTCTAGCTTTAGTGCTAGTAGTATGAAAGAAACTTTATTATATCTAAACAAAGAAGCGCCTCTCCAATTTTGGAGAGGCGCTTCTTTTCACAAAGGGGATGGGAGAAATGTTCACGTATAAACAAAGGGGTGTATGTTTGTATGTGATTTATTTCACATTTGAATGATATCATGACATAACAAATAAATCAATCTTTCACAATCTTTTTTGTGAAATTATATTCTTATAATTACTTTGAGAGTAAGATTAGTAAAATGTTTTTTAGTAGGAAATATTATTTTGAAATATCATTTAATCAAAAAAATCTCCATCCAATGTCGGATGAAGATCTTTTTTTATTTTAGTAATAAACTTTCTAGCTCTGCTAACTTCTGTTCAAATACTTTACATGCCTCTTCGATAGGAGCAGTTGATGTCATATCAACTCCTGCTTTTTTCAATACTTCAATTGGTGTATCTGAACAACCTGCTTTTAAGAATTTATTGATATAGCGATCCACTGCAGGTTGTCCTTCTGATAGAATTTGATTGCTTAATGCTACTGCAGCGCTATATCCAGTTGAATATTGGTACACATAATAGTTATAGTAAAAATGCGGAATTCGAGCCCATTCAAGACCTATTTCTTCGTCTATAACAATGTCGTCACCAAAGTATTTTTTATTCAAGTCATAATAAACTTCTGTTAGTTTATCTGCCGTTAACGCTTCCCCTTCTTGATCCATTTTATGAATTAAGTGCTCAAACTCTGCGAACATTGTTTGACGGAATACTGTTCCACGGAATCCTTCTAACCAATAATTTAATAAGTAAATACGTTTTTGCTCGTCATCAACTGTTTTTAACATATATTCATTTAATAATGCTTCGTTACAAGTTGAAGCCACTTCGGCAACAAAAATCGAATAATTACCATAAACAAATGGTTGACTCGCACGTGAATAATAGCTATGCAAACTATGTCCGAACTCATGCGCAAGTGTAAATAAGTTATTTACATTATCTTGCCAGTTCATTAGCACATAAGGGTTTGTCCCATATGATCCAGATGAGTAAGCACCTGAGCGTTTGCCTTTATTTTCAACAACATCTACCCAACGATTTTCAAGTCCCTTAGTAGCAATTGATGTATATTCCTCCCCAAGAGGCGAAAAACTTTTTAGCATAATGCCTTTTGCTTCTTCATAAGGAATTTCCATTTTCACTTCTTTTACAAGTGGTGTATAAAGATCCCACATATGCAATTCATCTAGCCCTAATACTTTCTTACGTAAAGACACGTAACGTTGCAACAAGTGCAAGTTTTTGTTCACAGTGGTAATTAAATTATCATATACTTGTTCAGGAATTTGATTTTCAGACATTGCTGCATGACGAGCAGACGTGAAGTTGCGTATACGTGCATTCACATTATCGCGTTTTACATTTCCAGAAAGAGTAGATGCAAAAGTATTGCGAAACTTCCCATAAGTAGCATACATTGCACGGAATGCGTCTTCACGTACACGACGGTCTCCACTTTCTAAAAAGCGTGTATAGCGACCCTGTGTTAATTCCAGTTCATCACCATTCTCATCTTTTATCGAAGGAAATTCTAAATCAGCATTATTTAACATACTAAAAGTTTCAGAAGATGCATTCGTTACTTCAGAAACTTGTGCTAGCAATGCTTCTTGTTCGGCTGGCAATACATGCGGACGCATTTCATTAATTTCCTTTAGCACTTGTTTGTATAATTGTAATTCTTCATGTTCATTTACATAACTCAAAACAATAGACTCATCTAATGCTAAAATTTCTGGTGTGATGAATGATAGGCCAGTTGATACTTTTACAAGTAAGGTTTTAATCCTACTATCCATTGCTTGATAATGACTATTTGTTGTATCTTGATCGTAACGCATATGTGAGTATGTGTATAACTTATAAATTCTCTCTGACACTTCATCTTTAAACGCTAAGGCATTGTATAATGCTTGTGCTCCATTTCCAAAAGTTCCTTTGAAAGCTTCTGCTTTTTCTGATAGTTCACTTACTTCTTTGTATTCAACTTCCCAGACTTCATCACTTGAAAAAATATCTTCAAGCTTCCAAGTTAATTCTGTTGGAACTTTCTCGCGCGTTAAGATTTTGTTTTTAGTATCTGTTGACATTATTAGTTCCTCCTTAAATCATTTAATTGAAAAATCGAATAACTACTATATTTTCTCAATTTTCACAACGCTTTGCAACTATTACTTCCTCAAAGTGGTCTAGTATTTTAGATTCACTAATAAATTGTTCAGAAATAGATTCATTGATATTAAAATTAATTACTTGGAGAAAACGACAATACCGTCTGACTACTAATTTAGCTTTTTCTAGATGAACAACTTTACATTGCGCTAAAATAAACGATTCAATCCACATGTCACTTATATAATCGATATCCTCATGTTGTTGATTGGAAAGTGTGGAAATTAGCGCTAACTGCCATTCAACAAGATGATTTTGAATCGTTTCTGATTCGGAAATTGGAAATCCAATATATAACGGCAAGTTTTCTGGACGTACTTGCTGCTCATAGCAATGTTTTAATAATCGGTCTTTCACACCATGTTTATTCATTCGAATTCGAGTAAGTAAAAATCTAATCCTTTTATGTTGAAAAATGCTCCAGTATTGTTTGCTCTCTGTCAGAGTGGGTGGTTTTACTTGAGCAAATGGAAACGTTTGTTGCTTAGTGGATAAAGAACGAATTTTCGCGATAAATGAAGTACCACTGATATGCATTAAGTGACTTATATATATAAATTGGCAAGATGTTGGATCGTAAGTCAGTATGGTAGCCCCAGAAATTGACTGGATTCCAATAAAATTTTGAATAAATTTAGAAATTTTTAAATAAGTAATCCCTATTTCGTTTATTTGAATATTTAAAGGTGTACGAAGCAACCATATTGAACGAGTCTTTATCTTTAAATAACCTTGATTTCTTTTTATTACATCATCAATTGGCATCACACTACATTGAAATTCAACCGCGTATATTTCTTTATTTCTTTTCACTAACAAATCTGGACGCTGTGAAATTTTTGGTAAATAAGCTTCAACCGAAACGTCACATCCTACATGTGTAAAGAATTCAGCAAGCTGTTGTTTTCCAATTAAATGAGTGGGAGATTCTCTTTCTGAAAATGAAGTTAAACAATTGGTTAATACAATATGTGCGAAATGGGGGATCACGACTTTGCCGAGTTTCAAGCGAAGTGATGTTTCGCATTGGGGACAAGTAAAGTGACTTGTGTTTCGCAAAAATACTAATTGTTCTCTTGTCATTTGTCTAGTAATGGTAAAAATTTCTTTGTTATCTTTGTATGCAGTTAATATATACACTCCTCCTTTTTGATTATTTTACGAATATTCCGTTATAAAGGCAAGAAAAAAATCCTCCCGTTAAGGGAGGATTTTAGCTAAAGTATTTTTGAATTTGCTCGAACACTTCATCGGCCATGATTTCCTTACCGTACTCTTCCAATCGGTGAACGGTTATACTCGATTTTGCCGTATATTCAGAAATCATACTTACCATGTTTTTAACTTCTTCTTCATCCATTAATTCAGCGTCCGCTTTGACGTATAGGTAGTAACGTTCTTTATAAGCGAATAAAGAAGTCGCTACATATGATGGCAATTTAACACGCTTCGCTAATGGTATTAAATCTTCAAAATCACTTACTTGAAATGTAAATTCATTTTGAAGTTCATTTGAATCAGTAAAAGGATCAGTAAATTCATCAAAAGATCGTTCTTCAGATGAACTTTCAGACATATTAGAAAAGTATTGACCCTTTTCATCAACTTCAAATGGAGATTCGAGTTTCTTTCCATCACGATTAATTTCTGCTCGAGTTACTGTTACTTCGAGTCCTTTTTCCATCGCATGAACTTGAATCCATAATGGTCCTTCAACTTCAAAGTCTGATTCATCATTTATTTCATCCATCATTTCCCAAAAGAGTTCTTCACTTTTATCTCGATTAAACCAAATTTCATCTCGGCTGAAGCCTCTTTTTTCAATGTCGATGTATGAAATGTAAAATTTAACTGTGTTTTCATTAATCCGTTCTATATCCATTTTACACATCTCCCTTCGATAGCTTAAAAGGGATTCCCCTTTTTCCAGCAACACTTCAAGCCGCTTACCGATACAGTGTCTATTTCTATTGTATGACGGTCCAGAGGAAAATGAAAAGGATATGCTCCTACTCTGGAAAAATACAATTAATTAGCATTGTAGTAGAGTGGGTAAAGTAAATCAAGTCGAAAAAAGAAAATGACTGATCATTCTTCTCAAATTATCGAAGAAGAATCAATCAGTCAATTTTCCAATCGAATTTAGTTAACCATACGTTGAGCTTCGAGCAATTGATAAGCACGAACTTTTCGAGGTAGAAAACGACGAATTTCATCTTCGTTATAACCTACTTGTAGGCGTTTTTCATCTAAAATAATTGGACGACGTAATAGTCCAGGATGCTCTTGAATTAATTCATACAAACGTTGAAGTGGTAAACTTTCAACATCAACATTTAATTTTTGGAATATTTTAGAACGAGTAGAGATAATCTCATCCGTTCCATCTTCAGTCATTCGTAAAATTTCTTTTATTTCGCTAATACTTAGCGGTTCAGAAAAGATGTTACGCTCAGTATATGGAATGTCATGCTCTTCTAACCATACTTTTGCTTTTCGACATGATGTACAGCTTGGTGAAGTAAACAATGTAACCATCATAGGAACACTTCCTTTCAAATGTGTAAACAAGTTCAATTTAACAACATTAATTATATTATTAAAACTTCTAATTTAGAATCACTTTAATATAGGTTAATGTTTTTTATTATACACCATTTTTAAATAATTTAAAATAGAATATGAAGAAAAAGTCAAGTAATTTGAAAAGAGACACATTTTAGCTATAATATGTAGTAAACAAGCGGTATTACTAGTGCTCTATTGTTCTCACTTTAATATACCCGCAACAACTACATTTTAAACACCTTGAAATAAGCTTTTTAAATTCTCAATTAGAAAATGAAAATGAAAATTAAATTTGTCCCTTCTCTTAATAATACGTAAATAAACGACAAAAGGTTTCATTAATAACAAAAAAAATCCTCTTCTATAAAAAGAAGAAGGATTTTCATTGTTTATGGTGTGTAATCAACACCCGGAGAATAACGATTGTTTGCATTCCACAATAAATATTCTTTTATTCCTGATTCATTTAAAGCTTTAATTTGTGCTTCCACTTCGGTTGCGCCGTATTTTTTATAGTTACCTGCCCCTAAGTACGAAGCTGTAAAATCTTGTATCCAAGGACGCGATATAGGCGGATTTTCAAGCTTAGCTAAAGTAGCATTTTCAACTTTCGCATACTCTTTTACAAGCCTATAAGGTTCTAAGTCTGGTTTCGCAATTCCAAAATATGATGTCCAATGACTAGGATAAATCATAGATGAAATGACATCCACATTTCCAGAAATTTTACCGAAGTTTTGTCCAATACCAGGCGCTTCAGGTAATGTAGCTGCATATCCAAATATATCTACAGAAATTTTCACATCGTATGGTTTAAGCTTTTCACGTGCATATGCAACAAAATCTGTGACTGCTTGTACGCGTCTTTGAACGGGATCCAAGTCGGTATTTTCATATTCACCCATGCTGTACTTGACTTTATCCACTCGATTTTCAAATCCTTCTGGGAATCGAACATAATCAAACTGAATTTCTTGGAAGCCCATCTTAGCGGCTTCTATTGCTACCTCTACATTGTAATCCCATACTTCCTTCATGAATGGATTAACAAAAGCTTCGCCTCGTCTATTTTTCCATACGCCAGAGTCATCAACAAAAGATAGCTCAGGTTTCGCATTCGCGAGTGCCGAATCTTTAAAAACAACTACTCGAGCAATTGGGTAGACTTTATTTTCTTCTAAAATTTCTAACATTTCACGAGGATTTTTTATGTACGAATTTCCAATTTCTAGCGGTTTTAATGGAGAATCTTCAGCAGGCATATATGTAAGTTCACCAAAATCATCTTTTATATCAATAACCATAGCATTTAAATCTGTAGTATCCATTAAATTTAGTAAATCCTTAAATCGTGCACCACCTGCTGAGTGACCAGTTACGTAAACACCACGAATGGCATCTGGATAAGTAAAAGCTAATCCTGAGTCAAAACGAAATAATGTTGAAGCAGCAACTATGTCTTCATCGACAGCCGTAAATCCATATGTACGTTCTGTAAAATCTTTTGCACTTTTAACTTCATCAGCAAAGACCGCAGTAGTAGGGAAAATTAATGTAGCGACTAAAGCACTTGAGCCAATCCATTTCTTAAATGTCATATTAAATTTACTTCCTTTCTATTCTCTTCCATTTTATCAATTAATCGTACACAATTAAAGAACAAATTTTAATAAAAAAATAAATGAGGCATTCCCACTAAATAGGAATACCTCATTTATTTGACACGAAATATTTCAATTAACAACTCATTTGAAAAAGAACATGTTATACACCAGTACCTGAGGTTAATTTTAACGCGTTAAATTCACGTTCTGAACAGAATACAAAGTGTCCAGGTGTTACTTCACGCATAGAAATTTCTTCACCGTCTTGATAATTATGAGAGGTTGCATCATACGATTTACGTACGCGCGTGCGCTCATAGTTTGGATCTGGAAGTGGAATTGCTGATAACAATGATTGTGTATAAGGATGTAATGGATTGTTATACAAATCTTCAGCAGTTGCAAGTTCAACCAGTTTACCAAAATACATAACCCCAATACGATCTGAGATGTATTTAACCATTGATAAATCATGAGCAATAAACAAGTACGTTAAGCCTTTTTCTACTTGTAACTCTTTTAGTAAGTTAACAACTTGTGCTTGAATTGATACATCAAGAGCTGAGATTGGCTCATCAGCAATGATAAACTCAGGATCTACAGCAAGGGCACGAGCGATTCCAAGACGCTGACGCTGTCCACCAGAGAATTCATGTGGATAACGGTTCGCATGTTCTTTATTTAACCCTACGGTTTCAAGTAGTTCGTGAACACGTTCTTTACGTTCTTTGGATGACTTGACTAAACTATGAATGTCTAAACCTTCAGCGATTATATCCATTACTTTCATACGTGGATTTAAAGACGCATAAGGATCTTGAAAAATCATTTGCATTTTTCGATTAAATATTTTTAATTCGGATTTTGTTTTTTTACCATGAACATTAACTCCATCAAAAATAACTTCTCCTGCTGTTGCATTATAAAGTCGAATAATAGAACGCCCAGTTGTTGATTTACCACAACCAGACTCTCCAACTATACCAAGAGTTTCACCTTTGTAAATATCAAAACTAATATCATCAACTGCGCGGACTTCATTTGCTTTACCTTTGTTGAAATATTGTTTTAAGTTTCTTATTTCGAGTAACTTTTCAGCCATCACTTTGTACCCCCTTTATAATAGCGGCTACCTGGAAACTTTTTCATACGTTCAATGATAGCAACTGGAGGAACTACTTGTGGAGCATCCGGGTGCAATAACCAAGTAGAAGCAAAATGTGTATCGCTCACTTTAAATACTGGAGGAGCTTCCACTAAATCAATTGCAAGTGCATATTCACTACGGAGTGCAAATGCGTCTCCTTTTGGAGGATCTAACAAATCAGGTGGTGTACCTGGAATTGCGTATAATTTCTCTTCTGCCGTATCAAGTGATGGCATTGAGCTGAGTAAACCCCAAGTATAAGGATGTTGAGGATTATAGAAAATTTCATCAACTGTTCCAATTTCAACAATACGTCCACCATACATAACAGCAACACGATCTGCCACATTTGCAACAACACCTAAGTCATGTGTGATGAATATAATCGATGTATCAATTTTCTTTTGCAGGTCCTTCATTAATTCAAGTATCTGTGCTTGAATGGTTACGTCAAGAGCTGTTGTTGGCTCATCAGCAATCAAAATTTGCGGATTGCATGCAAGTGCAATAGCTATTACTATACGTTGACGTTGACCGCCTGAGAATTGGTGAGGAAATTGTTTAATACGCAATTCAGGTTTAGGCATACCAACCATACGAAGTAGATCAATAGCAATTTTTCTTGCCTCTGATCTACCAACGCCTTGATGCTTTAATAACGGTTCTGTAATCTGTCTGCCAATTGGCATCGTAGGGTTTAAAGAAGTCATCGGATCTTGGAAAATCATTGAAATATCTTTTCCACGAATTTTTTGCATTTGTTTATCAGTAAGCTTCGTTAAATCTTTTCCGTTAAACAAGATTTCTCCACTTTTGAATTCCGAACTAGATTCTGGTAAAAGACGCATAATTGCTTTTGTTGTTACTGATTTACCAGAACCAGATTCACCAACTATTGCTAACGTTTCCCCTTTTAACAAATCAAAGTCAACACCACGAATGGCTTTAACTTCTCCTGCAAAAGTATGGAAGGAAAGCTGAAGGTCTTTTACTTCTAAGATTTTTTCCATTATGCTTTCCTCCCTTAGTCTTTCATCTTCGGATCAAGTGCATCACGTAATCCGTCACCGAGTAAGTTAAATGCAATCATAAGTAAACTCAAGACAATCGATGGGAATAACAGAATATGCGGTTGAAATTTAATCAACTTGTATCCATCATTGATTAAAGTACCCAGAGATGCTGCCGGTGGTTGTAAGCCAAGTCCGATAAAGCTTAGGAAAGCCTCGAAGAAGATGGCACCCGGAATTGTAAACATTGTGTTAATGATGATAATTCCTAAAATATTAGGAAGTAAATGTTTAATGATAATACGGTTATTACTTGCACCTAGCGTTCGTGCTGCCAATACAAATTCTTGATTTTTGTGCTTTAATACTTGTCCACGGACAATACGTGACATTCCAATCCAACCGGTTATAGTAATAGCAATAATGATGGCGGTAATACCAGGGTCTAAAACCAAAATCATTAAAATTACGACAACTAAGTTAGGTATTCCATACAATATTTCAACAACACGTTGCATAATATCATCTACTCGACCACCATAATATGCAGATATCCCACCGTAAACTACACCGATGACCATATCAATTAATGCTGCCATAAATGCGATGAATAAAGAAATCTGGGTACCTGACCATAGACGTGAGAACATATCTCGACCTAAACCATCAGTACCAAACCAATAATACACCTCTACATTTTTCATTTCATATAAATCTACTTCTTTACCACCTAGAATTCCAAATCCATCCATAAATCCAAGATTCTCAAAACCTTGAACTTTAGGAGGTAAGTTCGCATGTGTAATAGTTTGTACTTCACCATCATGCGGACTCAAGTACGGACCTACAAACGCCATAATTACTATTAATAGCAATATGATCATACTAACAATAGCTGCTTTATTTTTACGAATACGCAACCATGCATCTTGCCAAAAACTTAAACTTGGTTTAGCTATCTTTTCTGCATGACTACTATCAACGGTAACTCTATCAAAAGATCCAGAAGGTAGGTTTTTAAGATTTTGTGTCATTAGTTTTCCCCTCCTGACAAACGAATACGTGGATCAATTACACCGTAAAGAATATCGACTACTAAAATAACAAAGACTAAGAACACAGAGAAGAACAATGTTGTTCCCATGATGATTGAGAAATCACTCACCATGATGGCTTTCACGAATTGTTCACCAATACCTGGAATAGCGAAAATTTGTTCTATTACAAGTGACCCAGTTAAGAGACCTGCTGCTAATGGTCCTAACACCGTCACAAGAGGAATTAGAGCATTACGGAATGCATGTTTAAACGCAACTTCAAAACCGTTAGCACCTTTTGATTTGGCTAATGTTATGTAGTCAGAACTTAATACTTCAATCATTTCAGTTCGAATAAATCGTGATCCAACAGCAAGTGGTCCCATAGCTAAAGCTATTGACGGCAATACACTGGATATCCAACCATCATTCCATAACGCAACTGGGAATAAACCCCATTTAACTGCAAGCCAATATTGTAAAAATGTCGCGAAGACAAACGAGGGTATAGAAATACCTAGAATAGCAATAAATGTACTACCGTAATCCCAGATAGTATTCTGCCTTAATGCTGAAATCATACCTAAGATAATTCCTATCGCTAAACCAAGAATCATACCTTGTGATCCTAATAAGAAAGATGGCCCTAAGCGATTAAGAATTAAGTCTGTGACACTGGCCCCTTTAAACTGGAATGAATTCCCTAAATCTCCTTGCGCCAAATTCAGCATGTATCTTCCGTACTGAACTGGTAGTGGTTGATCTAAACCATACTTTGCCTCCACTACCGCAAGTTGAGTAGAAGTAAGTTTCGGAGCGGAACTTATAGGGGAACCTGGAAGCGTTTTCATTAAGAAAAATGTTGCTGTCGCAATCAGGAAAAGAGTAATGAACATATAAAATACGCGTTTTACAATATACTTAGTCATCTTTGCACCTCCTATATGATTTTATAAATTTCAATCTAGTTTAGACAATCGGAAATTGTCATAATCATATTATATCTCATTTAAAAGAGAGAGTATATGGTCATACCATACACTCTCTCTTTATGAGATTTTCAAACTCAAAAGTAAAAGATTATTTACCTTCGATGTAAGCCCATTTGTAGCTATAGTCTCCACCGAATGAGTGAGAAACAACACCCTTAACATATGGTTTTACAAGAGACATTGTTCCACGTTGGTAGATTGGTCCAATACCGAAGTCTTCTTCAATTAGAAGTTTTTCAGCTTGTGCCATTGCGTCCCAACGAGCTTCAGGATCCATAGCTAGTTCACCAACTGATGAATTAATTAAGTCATCATATTTAGGATTTGAATATGACATTTTATTGTTACCACCGTCAGTTAACCATAAGTTCATGAATGTGTGAGGATCTTGGAAATCTGGTCCCCATCCAGCAACTTGTATGTCATAGTCTTGATTAGTATCAAGATCTAAACGAATAGCAAATGGTACTTCTTTTAATGTAATTTCTAGTCCTTCAAGGTTACCCTCTAATTGAGATTTGAAGTACTCATCCATTTTTTTAGAAACCTCAGTGTCCCCACCTAGAATTTCTAATTTCACTTCTGTAACACCTAGCTCAGATAAACCTTTTTCCCATGCTGCTTTTGCTTCTTCAACATTGAATTCAGACATTTCGCCATTGATATCACGGAAGTCTTCTCCAGCTTCATTGAAAGAGAATGCTTTTGGTACTAAGTAGTTAGCTGGTACAGAACCATTAGCTAAAACTACATCTACTAAATCTTGTTTGTTAAAAGCTTTTGTAATCGCTTCACGAATGTTAACGTTTGCAAGTGGTGTATCTTCACCGTTACGTTGTTGGTTGTATTTAAAATAGAATAATGTTGTTTCTAATTCTGTTACTAAATCAGCATCTGCTGCATATTGCATTGCATATTCACCAGAAAGACCAGTACGATCTTTTTCTCCAGTTGTGTACAAGTTAACTGCAGTAGCTGTTTCTTTTACTACGTCATAGTTAATCTCAGTAAGTTTTACAGCTTCTGCATCCCAGTACTGATCATTTTTAACTAACTGCCAAGATAAGCCAGTGCCATCCCAAGCTTCTAGAACGAAAGGTCCGTTAGAAATTAGGTTATCTGAGTTTGTAGCATAATCAGCACCTTTTTCAGTAACGAAGGCTTCATTTTGTGGTAAGAAAGTTCCAAATGACATTAGAGACAAGAAGTAAGGTACTTGCTTTTCTAATGTTACTTCAAGAGTTTTTTCATCAATTGCTTTAACACCTAACTCAGTGTATTCAGCTTTTCCTTCAGAAATAGCAGTAGCATTTTTGATTACTCCACCCATCATGTATGGACCGTATTCAGATGCAGTATCAGGATTCATCGCACGTTTCCAAGCGAATTCAAAATCTCCAGCTGTTACAGCTGATCCGTCAGACCATTTTGAATCACGGATTGTGAAAGTGTAGACTAAACCGTCTTCTGAAACTGTAGGCTCGCTTTCAGCGATTGCAGGCACTGCTACATTTTCATCATTCAAACGGTATAAACCTTCGTTTACATTGTTTAAAAGGTCAAAACCAACAGAATCTGTTACTAGTGCAGAATCCATTGTTGGAATTTCAGCACTCATGATTAAGTTTAGAACTTGAGCCTCATCTACTTCTGCTGCTGGTTCTTTGTCGTCATCACCTTTTGGTGTTGCTGCATCGTCGTTGCCACAAGCAGCTAAAAATACACTAAGTACTAACATTAGGCTTAACAGCCAAAAAAACTTGTTGTTCTTCACTAAGTTGACCCCCTTGAATTTTCTTAATAATTGGTACAATCCTTATTATACATATTCTGAAAAATCTGTACAGTCTTTTTTGCAAAGTTTTTTACGGTAATATAACAAAAAGATTACAATATAATGACAAAACCGTTGGGATATAAGGTTTTCTATAAATTGAAAATATTTATTTCGTAACACCAAATTTTGATTTATACTAGCACTTATTCTACAATGTGTAGAGGATTGAGGTGAAACATGTGAAAACTAAATTGATCTTATTTATAATTTCTCAAATTTTCATTGTAACAATTGTGTTTCTTTCTAATAAAGGACTAAGTTTAACACCATATATTAATGTATCCTTTTTTGTCGGTGGCATAATTGTTTTTATTGGCTTACTGATTTATGTCGTTTCTAATGGTTTTTTTGATATTTTTACAATGAGTATGAGAAAAGTTTTTACAACAAAAAGAAATTCAGAAGTTGTAGAATCAATGCGTTCTCCCTCTGAATTATTAGACTTTTCATACAGACCATTTTTACAACTTGGTGGGTCTATTTTACTTTTCATGGCAATGGCCTTACTAATTTATTATATGTAATTAAAGCCACTTGATTTTTGAGTTTCTTCTATAATATAATTACTTTAAATATACTCGTTACATGCTAAGACGAAGAGTAGTACATTTGAATGGGAAGTATAGAGAGTCTGTGGTTGCTGAAAACAGATCTTCCTTTCAAAAAGAATGGACTTCCGAGCTTATTTTGCGAAACTTATTTAAGTAAGTAAGTGTAGCCTAATACGTCCCTTCACGTTACGAAGTTAAAGAGGCCAATAAATTTTGGCAATCTGGGTGGTACCACGGATTCACACATCATTCGTCCCTTTACAGGGAGAGTGATGTGTTTTTTTATTTCAACACAAATATCCGGTTAGAAAAGTCTGTAAAGTCTCTTCTAAGCAGCTACAAAGATGTTGCTTATGTCACAAAATAGATGATGTAAGTACATTCTTATTTTGAAGGAGGAAATTAGATGAAGAAAATCTTTTCAGGCGTGCAACCTACTGGAACAGTAACACTAGGAAATTATATTGGTGCGTTTCGTCAATTCACAACTTTGCAACATGAGTATGACTGTATTTTTTGTATTGTTGACCAGCATGCCATTACGGTTCCACAAGACAGACTAGAACTTCGTAGAAACATTCGTTCTTTAGCGGCTCTTTACTTAGCGGTCGGTATAGATCCTAAGAAAGCTATTCTATTTATCCAATCTGAAGTACCTGCGCATGCCCAGGCAGGATGGTTGATGCAATGTATCTCATATATTGGAGAACTTGAACGTATGACACAGTTTAAAGATAAATCTACAGGGAAAGACGGAGTGTCTGCTTCCCTTCTAACCTATCCTCCTCTTATGGCTGCAGATATCATTTTGTACCAAACGGATATCGTGCCTGTAGGAGATGATCAAAAGCAACATGTAGAATTAACACGCGACTTAGCGGAACGCTTTAACAAGCGTTACAATGATGTTTTAACAATTCCAGAAATCCGCTTGCCCAAAAATGGAGCGCGTATAAAGTCACTTCAAGATCCACTCAAAAAGATGAGCAAATCTGATCCAAATAAAAAATCAACTATTACTTTATTAGATACACCTAAAGAAATCGAGAAAAAAATAAAAAGTGCTGTAACAGATTCTGAAGGAATTGTTGGATTTGATGTTGACAATAAACCTGGAGTTTCAAATTTACTAACGATTGAAGCAGCATTAACTGGCGTATCTATTGAAGACTTAGTTACAAAATATAATAACGTAGGTTATGGTGATTTCAAAGCATCTGTTGCAAATGCCGTCATAGACCACTTAAAGCCTATACAACAACGTTACGAAGAGTTATTAGCTTCAGATGAACTAGATGTAATTTTAGATGAAGGTGCCATTAAAGCACACGCTGTTGCCTCAAAGACTCTTAAAAAAATGGAGAACGCGATGGGCTTGGGTAGAAAACGATAAATGTCAGCAATATAAATGAACTTATGAATAATGCAAAATCAGGTGTCTGGATAATAAATGCCCAGACACTTTTCCATGTATACCCGAACGATAAGTAATTTAAATATAACAAAATTTGTAAAAGACTCATTACAATGCATATGTAACTAATTGTAAAAAGAAGCCATTTCATTAATACAAGCACCCTTTTACATTACTATATGTAACATTCAGTGTTAGTAAGTCTAATTAGCCTTTTTTTATTGCGTACAACTTCAGTAAATTCAAAATATTAACTGACGCCCGGTACTTATAAGAAAGTACCAGGTTTTTACCATACATTAACGAGACAGGTTGCTTTAAACTGGAAACTGCTTACAAACACTAAAGCTTCATTAAGGGAATGCAAAGTAGAGCATTTAAAAGACTTAAGTAAAGCCAAGTATAGTGAGTAGTTCTATACTGCAAAAAAATTTAATGCCTTGTCAATTCCACAAATAAGCCCACATCTAAACTTTCGTTTAGATGTGGGCTTATTATTTTTTCATTTTATTTAGAAGATTTAGTAGGATCTTCAGATATTAATTCAACTTGGTTCCAATCAAAGACTTCAGCGTAATCAATACCGTAAGCTTTCACGCTTTTGTTAACTGGGCGCAATTCTAAACGGGTTTGAGTTGGTATGATTGGTGCATTTTCAGACATATATTCTTGCCATTCACGGAATTTCCCCGCACGGTATTCAGCATCGAAAGCTTCTGGAGAGTCGATAGCAGCTAATAGCTCTTCTAACTTCTCAGAAGTGTAACGGCTAAAGTTATATTGAGCAGTCTTAGAGTATAATCCTGATGGAGATGGGTTCGTACCTGTTCCCCATGCAGCCATGAAGATATCGATTTCTGGGTCATCACCTTGTACTTTATCGTAGAAGCTGTTGAATTCAATTGTACGACCTGTTGCAAGAGTTACATTTAAACCAACATCTTTCCAGTTTTGCATGTAGAATGATGCGATGTCTTCTGCGATATCTCCACCAGACATTGTAGCGAATTTAATTTCAAGTGGTTTGCCATCTTTGTCTTCACGAAGCCCGTCACCATCAACGTCTTCATATCCAGCTTCATCCAATAATGCATTTGCTTTGTCTACATCATATGTGTAACCTTCTAATGAATCATCATAGAATGATTGGAATACTGGTGGAATTAGTGATGTTGCACGTTCACGTAAGTTATTGTAATAAACTTCTGAAACTTGTTCAACGTCGATTGCATAGCCCATTGCTTGACGAAGTTTTACATCGTTCATTTTAGCATCTTGGTCCATTGCAACTTCGCTCTTGTCTAAATCATATTTACCAAGTTTGAAACCAATGTATTGGTAGTAAAGTTCATTACGACCAAGAACTGTAAGGTTATCAAAATCTTTAATTTCTAAATACTTGTCTGTGCTAAAAGTATTAGCAGTCATATGGTATTCCCCTGTTTGTAATGCAACAGAGATTGAAGTTGTAGGAACAGTTTTCACTAATACTCCATCAAGTTTCGGAGCACCTTTCCAGTAGTTTTCGTTTTTCACGAATTGTACTGATTCACCTGGTAAGATTTTATCAAATTTAAAAGCCCCTAAAGTAACAATGTTTTTACGTACTGCGTCTGACTCAAGTAAATCTGCAACCGGAATATCTTTTAGAATATGGCTAGGTTCAGCCGAAGTCCAGACTCCATCACCACCACTGAAAATTGCTGGAGACAATTTAGTAAATGAAATTTCTAAAGTCTTTTCATCCACTTTCTTTAAACCTGAAATTGTATCAGCTTTGCCATCATGGTAGTCAACAGCACCTACGATGTTTTGGAAATCAACATCATAACGAACTCCTGTGTAGTCTGGAGAACCGATAATTAAGTAAGGTTGAATTAAATCTTCAATTTTAAGTGGTTCACCATCAGACCATTTAACATCGTCTTTGATGGTAATTGTTACTTTATTATTGTCTTGATCAACTTCCATACCAGCGATACCTTCGTTAGTTAATAAGAAGTCACCATCTGTTTCAAAAATTGTGTTACTTGCGAAATCCATGATATCTGCATCATATGCATCTTCATATAGAACTGTTGAGAAAATCCCTTGGAAAGGTGAGTCATTTACAAGAGCCACTTTTAAAGTACCCCCTTCAATCACATCTCCTTCATTTTCAACATCTAATGGGAAACTCCCAGTATCTACCACTTCTTCACTTTTTTCTTTGTCACCATCTTTTGCCGGTGAATCTTTCCCATCTGTCGAGTCGCCTTCTCCGTTACATGCACCAAGTACAAGTACGAAAGCTAAAAGTAATGCTAATAATGTCCAAAGCTTTTTGTTCATTCCATTTCCTCCTTTTTTATCTCATGTTCTATATATCAAACGTTAACCGTTTAATACCACTATTAATTAGGTGTTACCCTAAGCGTTGCTTCGCATCGGCAGATCGACGAATAGCTTGACCAACATAGTTAATTCCCAACATCAAGAACAGAATAAGTAGTGATGCTGGTAACCAAACCCACCACATTTCCTTAAGCACCAACGGGTTGACCGCATAACTTACTAGTGTCCCTAAACTTGGTGTAGATGGCGGCAATCCGAATCCTAAGAACGAAAGACCCGTTTCAATTCCAACATTCCCTGCAAAGTTCAAAGTAAGTTCAACAATTAATATAGAGCTAAGATTTGGCATCATTTTTTTGAAAATGATGACCGCATCACTTGTCCCCATTGTTTTCGAAGCGTTAATATAGTCTCTCCGACTTTCAGAGAGTGCCTTGCTTCGAATCAGACGAGCTGTGCCTGGCCATAAGAATACACTGACAATCAAAATGAAAATTGGAATATTGTATTTTGGCACGATGGTAACAAAGACAATAATAATCATCAAAGATGGAATCGTAATAAAGAAATCAATGATTCGCATAAAGATGTTGTCAATCCAACCGCCAAAGTAACCTGTAGTCAAACCAATCATGATTCCAACTACACCTGTTAATAAAGTAACCGCCATGGCAATCGCAATAGAATTACGTGCTCCGATTATCAGTTGCCCTAAGATATCTCGACCACCTTGATCAGCACCTAACAAGAACTTGTCTCCAGGTTCTGCAAATTTATCACGTAAACTAACGCGCATCATTTGTTGTTGATCTATTAACAGGGACCAAATGAAAATCCCGACAATCACTACTACTAATGCGATAAGGGAAAACATCGCAAGTTTATCTTTTTTAAATTCACGCATGATTACTTGAAATCCAGTAGGCGGAGAGCTTTCTGGATGTTCAGATTGAATCACTACATTTTCTGTCTGCTCTTTCATGTGAGTACACTCTCCTTAACCATTATTTTCGTCAATCTATCCTAATTCTTGGATCTACAATACTCATAATAATGTCGGATAATAGACTTCCTAATAATGTTAAGAATCCGTACAGCATAACCAAAGCAGTAATTACACTATAATCACGTCCAGAAATGGATTGAATGAATAGTTGTCCCATTCCAGGATAGCTGAAAATGGTTTCAATAAAGATGGATCCACCAAGTAAACCAGTGATAGTAAAACCTAAAAATGCAGCGATTGGCAATAAAGAATTCCGGAAAATATGTCGTGAGTACACTTTATTTAAGGGAATCCCTTTACTACGTGCAGTACGAACATAATCTTGAGACTTTGCATCTATTACTTCTGTACGTAAATATTGAATGACACCAGTCGTTCCAAGAATGGCATACGTAATGGCTGGTAATAGAAGATGATAAAATTTACTCCAAATATAACCTAAGGATCCATTTTCATATTTGATATCAACTGTTCCGCTTGTAGGGAACCATTGTAGCTTGTATCCGAAAATATATAAGAATATAAGGGATAGAACGAATACCGGAATCGCATAACTAATAAAGCTATATAGAACAACCGTTTTATCTAAAAATGTATTCTGATAGCGCCCTGCTAGGACACCTAGAGGAATGGCAATTACATAAAGTAAAAACACACTCACTAAGGCTAACCACAATGTATTAAGTGCTCGATCCCCTATAAGGTCCGCTACTGCCACTTTATACGTATAACTTTTTCCGAAATCACCTTGAACCGCATTCATCATCCATGTACCATATTGTTGATACCATGGGTCATAAAAACCTGCTTGTTGGCGCAATTCTTCTATGCGAGCAGGGTCGGTATCAGGAGTAACCATTCCAGTAAAAGGATCTCCTGGCATAAACTTAGCCATAATAAAGATTAATAGACTTAAAGCTAATAATTGTGGAATCATAAGCAAAATGCGTCGAATTATCGTTTTCCACATATCATATAACCCCCTCTTTGCTTTCCGACATCGCTACTTCATGCGTATCAGAAATTGGTTGAAGGTCATACACGCGACCGTTTGCATCAAAGTATTGATGATTATCAATTTGGTAATTTTTCTCTACATTTATACGTTCTACTTTACGTTCCACTCTACTTGAAGGCTCAATAGTAGGAATTGCTGACAATAACCTTTTTGTGTATATATGCTGAGGTGTTTGATAAATATCTTTCTTCGATCCAGACTCTACAAATCGTCCTTTATACATAATCGAAACATGATCACACATATGTTTCACTACTCCAAGATCATGCGATATGAATAAATAGCTTAATCCCAATTCATCTTGAATATCTTTCAAGAAATTTAAAACCTGTGCTTGTACCGATAAATCTAGTGCCGAAACTGGCTCATCCGCAATAATGAGCTTTGGATTAGTAGCAATCGCTCGTGCAATACCAATTCGCTGCTTTTGGCCACCAGAGAATTCATGAGGGTATTTCACTTTTGCATCTTCTGGCATTCCTACGATAGCTAATAATTCATTAATTTTTCGCTTTTCTTCTGAAACAGAGAGGTTTAAAAAATTCCTGATAGGCTCCGCCAAGATATCTTGCACGCGTTTGCGCGGATTTAAACTTGAGTGTGCATCTTGGAAAATCATTTGAATATCACGATTATACGAAGAGTTACGTTGGCGACGCTTATTGGTCACATCTTTCCCTTCGTAAATGATTTTACCCGAGGTTATTTTCTCAAGTCCGATAATGGCTTTGCCTGTTGTGGATTTACCACATCCAGATTCGCCTACCAAACCATATGTTTTACCTTTTTCGAATTCCATATTAATGCCATCAACAGCATGTACATGATCAACGATTGTATTAAAGAAACCGCCACGAATGGGATAGTGAACGCGTAAATCTTTTATTTCCATAAAACTCATGTTAAACTTCCCCCTCTTCACCTTCAAAATGAAAGCGATTCCAGCAGGTACATCGAACAAAATGTCCTGGTGCTATTTCGTGAAGTTGTGGTTTTGTTTCGTGTGCCTCCTTTGGAATCCAAGGAATTCTCGGGGCAAAGCGACAACCATCGCGTGGTAAGTTAACTAATGAAGGAACTAAACCTTGGATGACTTCTAATTTTTCATTATCACTGTGTGTTTGTGGAATTGAGTTTAATAAAGATCTTGTATAAGGATGTATAGGATTATTGAATAACTCTTCAACCGGAGCTTCTTCAATGATTTGTCCTGCATACATAACAGCTACTCGATCGGCCACTTCTGCCACTACTCCTAAGTCATGAGTAATCAAGATAATGCCTGATTCAGTTTCAGTTTGTAAATTTTTAAGTAAATCTAATATTTGAGCTTGTATTGTTACATCTAATGCTGTGGTTGGTTCGTCCGCAATAATGATGGATGGCTTACAAGATATGGCAATAGCGATAATTACTCGTTGACGCATGCCACCTGATAGTTGATGTGGAAATTGTTTCACAACTCTGTTTGGATTTGGAATCCCAACTTGATTAATTAGTTCAATTACACGCTTTAATCTTTCAACTTTCGAAAGTTTTGTATGATAGATTAAACTCTCTTCAATTTGATCACCAATACGCATTAAAGGATTTAAAGCAGATAAAGGATCTTGGAAGATCATGCCAATATCGTTCCCACGTACCTTATTTAGTTTTTCATCTGTCAGTTTTGCTAAATCAAAACCTTTAAACTGTATTTCACCAGTTATTTTAGTGTTATTTGGATCATGAAGCCCAATAATAGAAGTTGCTAACGAACTTTTACCGCATCCTGATTCTCCAACAATCGCTAAAATTTCATTCTTTTTTAAATGAATGGAGACTCCATCCACAGCATTAAAATATGTATCTTTAATACGAAATCCAGTATGTAAGTCGGTTATTGTTAAAAGCACTTGCGATGTGTTCAAACTAATACTCCTCTCAAGTAAATACTAAGATGCGGTAAAATTTACTCCTTCTTCCCAAAATTCCAATTCTTCTGTTAATTGTTCATCTAATAATAAATACTATTACAGAAATATTACTACGGCAACATATTTTTTTAGATTTTCCTGTTTTTACTTTATTTTGTAATTACTTTTGATGAATAATGTTAGGAATACCAAGGTTTAGTACGGAATCCGTAATAATAAAAATAATTATTATTTTTCATTGAAAATTGTAGTTTGTAAATTCAAATGCTTTTACTAACCATAAAATTAATTTTATGCTTTGCAATAATAATGTGGTATGGAGAGGAAGAAATTCTGAAGGATAAGAGTAGTTAGTTGACAGATAGCTTGTAGAATCGTTTAAATATTTAGTAATTTATAGGGTTCAGACATAAAAAAATCTCCTCAAAAGAGGAGATAAATGTGGTTATATTTTTTTAAATAGTAAGCTTGCATTATGACCGCCAAAACCTAGTGAATTACTCATTGCGTATTCAATCTCTTTATTACGCGCAGCATTCGCAACATAATCCAAATCACAAATTGGATCTGGGTTTTCTAAATTCATTGTTGGAGGTAAAATACTTTCGTGAATAGCAAGCGCCGTGAAGACGGCTTCAATCCCACCAGCTGCTCCTAGTAAATGTCCTGTCATTGATTTCGTTGAACTCATAGCAAGTTTGTATGCATGTTCACCAAATACCGATTTAACCGCCATTGTTTCAAATTGATCATTGTATGGAGTACTTGTTCCGTGTGCATTAATGTAATCCACTTGTGAAGGATTAATTCCAGCATCTTCAAGCGCTTGTTTCATTGCTCGAGCAGCTCCTTCTCCATCAGGAGCTGGTGCTGTAATATGATGGGCATCACCAGTTGAACCATAGCCAATAATCTCAGCATAAATTCTTGCACCACGTGCTTTCGCGTGTTCATACTCTTCTAAAATAACTATACCTGAACCTTCACCAATGACAAATCCATCGCGGTTTGCATCAAATGGACGTGAAGCTGTTTGAGGATCTTTGTTAAGCGAAAGAGCAGTGTTTGAACAAAATCCAGCTACTGACATATTCGTTACAGGTGCTTCAGCTCCTCCAGAAATCATCACATCAGCTTCCCCACGTTCAATTACTTTAAACGCATCACCAATTGAGTTGGTACCTGATGCACAGGCTGTTACTGTACATGAATTCATTGCTTTTGCTCCGAAATAAATGGATACTTGTCCTGCTGCCATATCAGGAATCATCATAGGAATTAAGAACGGACTCACTCGACGATAACCGCGGTCAAGAAAATTACGGAATTGTGCTTCATACGTTTCCATCCCACCAATACCTGATCCAATCCAAACTCCCGTGCGAAGACCAAGTTCAGGGGTTAATTCTAAATTTGCATCTTTCATAGCCATAATAGAAGCGGCTAATGCAAATTGTGTAAAACGATCCATTTTACGTCCTTCTTTACGTTCTACATACGCTTCAATATCAAAATCTTTTACTTCAGCTGCTACTTTTGCGGGGAAATCATCTGCATTTACACGTGTTATTGGTCCAACACCAGATCTACCTTCTTTTATACCTGCCCAAGTCGTTTCAATATTATTACCAAGCGGAGTTACCGCCCCTACTCCTGTTATTACAACACGACGCTTTGTCATGATTATATTCTCCCTTCAAGTTAAAACTAAAATATGTAGCCATTATTATTGTGTTTCTTCATATATATTCATGTTAAAAAAATACCTGGAAATTTCATGATAAGATTTGAGTTTCCTAAAAAGAGAATTAGTTGGCAATTATTCGGAAACTCTTTATAAAGAGGGCTTCCAAATGCTTGCCAACTTTTGAAACATCTAAAAATTAATCTTTCAATCTTTCATAAAAGCTGCAGAAATAACTATCTATTTACCCATTTTCAAGCAGATTGCACCCCAAGTTAATCCTCCGCCAAAGCCTACAAGGACAACTACATCATCATCTTTTACTTTTCCTGAGAGAATTTCTTCTTTCAGAGCAATTGGGATGGAAGAAGATGACGTGTTACCAAACTGCTTAATGGTTTTAGACATTTTTTCTTCAGGTAAACCGAGTCGTTGTCTAGAAGCCTCCATAATACGAATATTTGCTTGATGAGGAACTAAGAAATCTACTTCTTCTTTTGATAGACCCGCTTTAGTAATAACATTTTCTGCTGATTCTCCCATTTGGCGAACGGCAAATTTAAAGACTTCTCGACCATTCATTTCAAGATGAGGTCCATTTTGAAGTAAATGTTTCCCACCAGAACCGTCTGCTCCAAGCTCGAATGATAATATACCGCGTCCTTTAGATACTTTACCAATTACAGCTGCTCCTGCTCCATCTCCAAATAATACAGCAGTATTTCGATCATCATAGTTTGTGATTTTTGAAAGTTTTTCCACACCAATTACTAAAACATAAGAATATACACCGGACTCAACAAATTGTTTGGCTGTAACAACTCCATATATAAACCCTGCACATGCTGCAGAAACGTCCATTGCAGCAGCATTTTTAGCTCCAATTTTATCTTGAACCATCGTAGCTACACTAGGAAATGGCGTATCTGGTGTAACTGTTGCGACTAAAATTAAGCCGATTTCATGCGCTTCAATTCCGGCGTCTTCTAGCGCTTCTTTTGCTGCTTCGATTGCCATATCAGAAGTATCAACATTATCGTCTGCAATTCTTCGCTCTTCTATACCTGTACGTGTACGAATCCATTCATCAGTTGTATCCATCTGTTTTTCCAAATCAAAGTTTGTAACAACTCGCTCAGGCAGATATCTTCCTAATCCAATCATTCCCACATCCATATTTCACCCTCATTTCATTTGTTATCTTCTATTAGTACCTGGTAACAATTATAACGAATTGCGGTTGGTATTTCAATACATCGCCACGAATTTGCCAAACTTCTTCAGATAATTCGAAAAGATACTTTGTCACAATTGGCTCATATGATATGATGGTATTAATAAATAGTCTGCTTGAGGTGAAATCACATGAAAATTATTCTTACATTAGTTTGGTCTTTTTTACTTATTACAATGCTGAATTATGTAGTTAGTTCAGTTGCAAATGTACCTTTTGATTTTCTATTAGGCGTATATATTTCGCTTGCAGTTACCGTAATCATTTACATCATTGCTGCGATTATTCCAAACGACCCTGTGGTTACAGAAGATCATTAATACCCAACAGTGCCAATCTAGACCGGTGCTGTATCCATTTAAAAAAGGTTTCATCTGAAGTAATTACTTCAGATGAAACCTTTTTTATTTCAAATTAACTTCTACTGCACCATTTAATACGGTGACATCAACCATACTTCCAGGTTTTAATTCCCCACCAAGTAACGCTTTTGCTAGAGCTGTCTCGACATGTCGTTGAATAAAACGACGCAAAGGCCGTGCTCCAAATGCTGCATCTGTTCCTTCAGCTACTACCCAATCAATTAATTGTTGTGAAAACATTATGTTGACTTCCTGCTCTTTTAGTCGCTTCGCCAACTGAGCTAAATACTTCTCGGTTATAGAAGTAAAATGTGATCCTTTTAATGAATGAAATAACACGATTTCATCCATCCGATTTAATAATTCTGGTTTAAAATGTGATCGAAGGGCTGACATCACTAATGATTCTGCTTGGTCTCCACCTTCTAGTAAATACTGAGAACCAATATTTGATGTCAAAATGACAACGGTATTAGAGAAATTGACCACTCTTCCTTGACTATCTGTTATGCGTCCATCGTCTAAAAGTTGGAGCAAAATATTTGCGACATCTGGATGAGCTTTTTCAATTTCATCAAGCAAGACCACTGAATATGGATTGCGTCGAACCATCTCTGTCAGTTGGCCACCTTCTTCATACCCAATGTAACCAGGAGGTGCTCCTATAAGACGTGATACACTGTGTTTTTCCATATATTCAGACATGTCAATACGAATGAAATGATCTTCTGAATCAAATAAATTTGCGGCTAATGCTTTCGCAAGTTCTGTTTTCCCTACACCTGTTGGTCCAAGGAATAAGAATGAGCCAATTGGTTTTGATGGATCTTTAATTCCTGCTCGCGCACGCCAAACTGCTTCTGTTACAAACTGCACTGCTTGATCTTGACCAACTACGCGTTCTTGTAGCGTTTCTTTAAGTCTAAGAAGTTTGTCTCGCTCTCCTTCAACAAGTTTCGTCACCGGAATTCCGGTCCAACGGGAAACGATAGATGCGATTTCTTCAGAAGTCACTTCTTCACGAAGCAATCGATTGTCTGAAGACTCTTCAAGAGCTATTTCGAGAGCAGCTATCTCTTTTTCAAGTTTCGGCATTTTACCATGACGAAGTTCTGCCGCTTTATTTAAATCATAACTATTTTCTGCACTTTCTAAATCGCGACGATGAATGTCCAGGAGCTCCCGCTTCTTTTGGATGAATTGCAATGACTCTTTTTCAGTCGTCCATTGATTGCGCATCTTCTCTGTTGAAGATTTTAAAGAATCTAGTTCATGACGTAAATTTGCTAGGCGCTGTTTACTTGCTTGATCTTTTTCTTTCATTAGCGCTTGTTCTTCAATCTCTAGTTGCATCATTCGACGTGTCACTTCATCGAGTTCTTGCGGCATGGAATCAATTTCAGTACGAATCATTGCACAGGCTTCATCGACTAAATCGATCGCTTTGTCTGGTAAAAATCTCTCAGTTAAATAACGGTTCGATAACTGAGCTGCTGCCACTATCGCACGGTCATGAATACGAACGGCATGGTGTAATTCAAAGCGTTCTTTTAAGCCTCTCAATATGGATACCGTATCTTCAACTGTTGGTTCTCGAACTAACACTTGTTGAAAACGACGTTCCAGTGCTTTATCCTTTTCAATATACAACCGATATTCATCAAGCGTGGTTGCTCCGATACAGTGTAATTCACCTCGAGCTAACATAGGCTTTAACATATTACCCGCATCCATAGCCCCTTCTGTTTTTCCTGCACCTACAATTGTATGAATTTCATCAATGAATAGAATGATGCGGCCTTCTGCTTCTTTTACCTCTTTTAACACAGCTTGTAAACGCTCTTCAAATTCTCCTCGATATTTTGCTCCTGCAATTAAAGAACTCATATCTAGCTCATAAATATCACGCTCTTTTAATCCTTCAGGCACATCTTTGCGCACAATGCGCTGTGCTAAACCTTCCACAATTGCTGTTTTACCAACTCCAGGCTCTCCTATTAAGACTGGGTTATTCTTTGTTTTTCTCGAAAGAATACGAATCACATGACGAATTTCTTGATCTCGGCCAATAACAGGGTCCATCTTGCCATTTCTAGCTTGCTCCACTAAGTTACGTCCATATAATTCAAGCGGTCTTTTTTGTTCTTGTTGTTGTTGCATATACATTACACTCCTTTTGTTTGACCTATTTTGACCTTTGAATTAATTATACATTTATTGGAGAGAAACTGTAAAGAAAATTGCTTTTCATTGAGTTAATTTGCTTCAAGTTTGTTTTATTCCGCTACAACTAGGTTTTAATCGGATTCGTGACTGATTTAATCTGCTACAAATGAATTTTTATCGGCTTCACGAGCTTTTTATTCGGCTTCAACGCCACTTTAATCGGATTCACCCATTTACTACCAAAAAAAGCCCCACTTACTGTGAAACTAACAGTAAGTGGAGCCTTTAAAAATTATTTATCTTACACCGAGTGCCATTTTTGCGTAGCGGGACATATTGTCTTTCGACCATGCTGGTGTCCATACTATCTTGACATCGACTTCTTTTACTTCCGGTAAATCATATAAAGATGTTTTGACCATATCGACAATCATTGGTCCCATTGGGCAACCAAGTGAAGTTAATGTCATTGTTACTACTGCAAAGCCGTCTTCTGTTATATCTACATCATAGACAAGGCCGAGGTTTACAATATCAATACCAAGCTCTGGATCGATAACAGTTTCTAGTGCACCCATCATACTATCGCGCATATCTTGATCCATGTTCATACCCCTTTCTAACTATTCTATATCCATCATAACAAATACAGCTTATAGAGACAAATAGTGTGCAACGAAATCCGTCGCTGCAAGCATACCTTTTCTTGAAACGGCATGACTCGCTGTTTTATCAGTCATAAACTGAAAACGTCGTGGATCATGATCATACAATTTCTTTTGCGAGTTATAGAAATTAAATGTCGGTTCATACTGAACAACATTGTCTGCCTTACCATGCCAGAAGAATACTGGACGACCATCTAATGCATCCGGATTTAACGTGATGTCGAATACACTTAATGTTTCTAACATTTTCTTCCTTTCAGCATCTGTAATTGGCAATTTAAAGCCGCGCGCCTCATATTGAGACATTTGAGCCTTTGCTAAATGTACATAACTCGGGGATCCCATCATAACTGCGGTTGTGTCAATCCAAGGATAAACCTTTAAACAGCCTAATGTGACAATACCACCCATTGACGTTCCAGCGAGTCCAATTTTCGTGTCATTATCAATCAAGTTTCGTTCAACTAGTTCACCCCGTAAAAGATTCACTTCTTCAATAGATGTTAAAGTGATCTCCCAAAAGCGTAAAGACAACTCTACTTCATCTAGTGATTCTTGTCGTTCGCCATGTAAGTGCGCATCGGGCAATAAAACACGTAACCCTTTCTCCGCTAATTGATAGGCATAATGTAAATTATGTTCCTTTGCACTTGTGAAACCATGAAGAAAAATCACGACTGGAACTTGTTTTTCTATTTCTGATTCTCTATATACGTGTAATAGTGGAATATTCCCCCACCGTTCATTTACTACTTTCATCTTACCCACTTCCTCTACGTCTATTACTTGTTATCGTAGCAAAGTAATTGATAAAGTTCAAAAATCAGGATGGATATTTTTGACTAAGAGATGGTTGTGACGATACAATTTACTTATAGAAGGAAAGGAGTCATTTTATATGCAACCTCATTTAATTGTTTTAGATTTAGATGGTACCTTATTAACTGATGAGAAAGTCATTTCAGAAAAGACTTTAAATACGTTATTTAAAGCGCGAGAACAAGGTCATGAAATTATGATTGCTACAGGAAGACCCTACCGTGCTAGTGAAGTTTACTACCATCAATTAAAATTGCAAACACCAATTGTTAATTTTAATGGAGCATTTGTGCATCATCCAACTGACAACACATTTACCTCCATTCACGAACCCATTAAACTCGAAGTAGTGAAAGAAGTCATTGATGCTGTTCACGATTATAAATTCTATAACATTGTGGCAGAAGTCATGGATGATGTATATTTACACTACCATGACGAGAAATTACTCGATGTATTTAGCTTTGGAAAACCCCATGTGACAACTGGAGATATTCGTAATTATTTAAAGACTGACCCAACTAGTTTACTTATTCATGCTGAGGAACATGAAGTTCCTGCGATTCGAAAGCATTTGCATGATGTACATGCTGAAGTAATTGATCATAGACGATGGGGTGCACCTTGGCATGTAATTGAAATTGTGCGAAGTGGACTTAATAAAGCGGTTGGACTTTCACAGGTTTCGAAATACTTTAATATTCCACAACAACGAATTATTGCGTTTGGTGATGAAGATAATGATTTAGAAATGATTAAATACGCTGGAACGGGTGTTGCGATGGGAAATGCCATTTCGCCACTTAAAAATATTGCTAATGAAATTACAGGCACAAATAATGAAGATGGTATTTCAGAGTTCTTGATTGAGCGATTAAAATTGTCATTATGATAGAGATACAGGGGGATTTAGATGAGAATATTTGCAGATAGTGCTTGTGATTTACCGAAATCCTTTTATGAAAAAAATTCAGTCACCTTGATTCCATTACGTGTTCATATTGATGAAACAGAATACTTAGATATCATGACAATTGAAGCAAAACAAGTTTATACAGAAATTCGTCAGGGGAAACAACCCAAAACTTCTCAAGCTTCACCAGAGCAATTCTTGACGCTTTTTGAAGAACTGGCTCAGTCCGGAGAAGAAGGACTTTATATCGCTTTCTCGTCACAACTCTCTGGTACTCATAATACAGCGGTCATGATTCGAGAACAGGTGAAAGAGGATTTCCCTAATTTCAAATTAACGATTATTGATTCTCAATGTGCTTCCCTTGGCTGTGGATTACTTGTAAAGGAGGCAGCACGTCTAAAATCTGTAGGTGAACCATTAGAACGAATAGAGGAAATCATTCGTTTTAAAGCAAAGCATATGGAGCATTTGTTTACAGTTGAAGATTTAGATTATATGGCTCGAGGCGGACGTGTTTCAAAGACGAGTGCAGTCATCGGGGGATTGTTAAACATTAAACCCCTCCTTCAAGTGGAACATGGAAAGCTGGTACCAATCGAAAAATTAAGAGGCCGTAAAAAAGTAATGAAACGCATAATTGAGCTTATGGAAGAGCGCGGCGAAAAACTTAGTGAACAAACTATTGCCATCTGTCATGGTGATGATGAGGATTTTGCACTTGAAATGAAATTATTGGTGGAAGAAACGTTCCATCCTAAGGAAACTGAAATTCATGTAATCGGCTCCGTAATTGGTGCTCATACTGGACCAGGAACGTTAGGTGTTTTCTTTTTAAATCAATTACAACCAATAGAAAGGAAAGTGTAAAGATGAAAAAAATCGTTGTCATAGGGGCAGTTGCTGGAGGTGCGACTGTCGCTTCCCAAATTCGTTTTTATGAAAAAGAAGCTAAAATTGTTATATTCGACCAGGATGAAACGATGTCTTATGCAGCGTGTGGAATGCCTTATGTTATCGGTGGAGAAATTAAAGAGGCCGATGATCTTCTTGCCACAACACCTGAAGAATTTAAAGAAAAACGAAATATTGATGTACATTTAAAACATCGTGTAACGAATATTAATCGACAACAAAAAGTGGTAGAAGTTTTAAATTTAGAAACACAACAAACATTTGAAGAATCGTATGATTTGCTTATTTTATCACCTGGAGGCACACCGATTGTTCCGAAAACGACTGGATTAGAAAGCACCACTATGTTCACATTACGAAACTTTAGCGATATGAAAAAAATCAATCACTATATCACAACTGAGAAACCAAAGAGTTGTGTAATTGTTGGTGCAGGATTCATCGGGCTAGAAATGGCAGAAAATCTGGTTCAACTAGGTTTGACTGTTTCTATCGTAGAAAAATCACATCAAGTAATGAACATACTAGATATTGATATCGCACAAGTAATTGAAAAGGAACTACAAGACCAAGGTGTTACGATTTATAAAAACAATTTCATAAGTAACGTGTCAAGTCGAAACATTGATCTTGATTTAGGCGAAAAACTTGAAGCCGATTTTATTTTAATGTGTATCGGTGTCGCTCCAAGTACAGAACTAGCTGTAAATGCTGAATTAATAATTGGTAAAACTCGTGGAATTGTGACGAATGAATATTTACAAACTAGCGATCCCTCTATTTATGCGATTGGTGACGCTGCTGAGAACATAGACTTTATCACCGGAGATGCTAAACGTGTACCTTTAGCATGGCCCGCTCACCGACAAGCTTACATTGTGGCGAAGCATATTTCAGGTGAAAAGATTCCTTTTAAAGGTTTATTAGGTACATCCATTTGCAAAGTATTTTCTCTATCAGTAGCATCTACAGGATTAAATGAACAAACCTTAATTGCTAATCAAATAGACTATACAAGCATCACTCAAAAATCACTTTCGAATGCTGGCTATTATCCGGACCATGCAAAAATTTTCTTGAAAATCCATTATGATCCATCCTCACGTAAAGTCTTAGGTGCACAAGTAGTTGGTGGAAAAGGTGTGGATAAACGTATTGACGTCCTAGCAACTGCTATTTATGCAGGGCTTACAGTCGATGATTTACAAGCACTAGAACTAGCATATGCCCCTCCCTATTCAGCACCAAAAGATCCGATAAATATGGTTGGATATCGCGCAAAGTAAGCAAAGTGGAAAGCGCTACTCTAAGCCTACGTCGCTGAAGAAAGATGAAATGCGAAAATAAAATTTTCTGACCCATGCCACTTGTAGCTTAAAATAGTTGCTCATAGTTCGAAAGCGCATCTCGAAAAAACTTATACTTTTTTATCTCGTGAAAAATCGCTTGAGACATAAACTGTCTCAAGCGATTTTAATTTTAATTATTCTTATTTTCGTGTTTTTTTTGCTTTCCTTTTCTCCATACGAGATAGATAAAAGTTAAAAATAAGATATTAGCTAAAATGAGCGCTGCTATATACCCTTTGTTCAAGCCTTTTTCATCAGTCACTGTGTAAAATTCTGCGATTTCCCGATCTAATACAAGTCGATAATTGCCATCATCTTTTTGTCTTAAGACATCACTTTCAAATAAACCACGAAGCTCTTTATTATCACCGATTACTTCTTTTGATAAAGTAAAACTCTGAGTTTTACTAGAATTATTAATTACGACAATCCAAGTTTCTTCATCATTAGAACGTTTATAAACCATGAAGCCATCTTCGTTATGCAACATTTCCATCGATCCAGTGCGAAGTGCAGCTGAGTTATTTCGAAGGTACTGAACATCCTCGATAAATTCAATTAATTCTTCATCCGTTTTAAAGTTGTAAATTGGATGTGATTCAGGCGGCTGTGCCCCATTTACTGCAATTTCAGACCCGTAAGTCATCACTGGAACCCCAGGAATAGACAATAAAGTAGCCATTGCCATTTTCCAGCGTGTTGGTGGAAACATATTCGCTTCTGTCGCATCCATTGTAAAACGTTGAGTATCAATTGAGTCGATTTGTTGAATAATTGGTTCTCCAACAGATGTCTGTGCGATTTGAGATGTTTCTTGATCTACAGTTTTAAATACATTTCGATGCATTTCTTCTTGATCATTCAACACTTTCGCATCAAAATTTGCATCACTTTGTTCATTGCTAAGCACATAAAGGTCTTCATTCTCTTTTTTAAGTGTTTCAATCATTGAATTTAAAAAGTCCATGTTTACACCTTCAATTGACGTGAAACGAATTCCATCAATATTATACTCTTGCACAAATGTTAAAGCCGCCTCAACTATCGCTTGTTGTGCATCTTCATTTGTTAAATCCCAAGAAGTCGTACCATCTGAATTGTTGATGACCCACGATGCGTTGTTCACATCAGATGCTATAACGTGTTCAGAACTTACCTTTTGTATAGGGAAATCGACAATTATTCCCATTTTATCTTCATGCATTTTATCAATTAATGTGTTAAATTCTTCGGATGTCCCAAAATGACGTTCTAACATGCCATAATCCACTACACGTTTACCATCATATGTATCACTAGAAAAAACGGGCCCAACTGATACTAGTGAAAAACCCATTCTTTTGATGTGACTCAATTTTTCCGCCACACCCATGAAATCTCCACCCGCAAATGCTCCTGGTATTCTTGTATCTACTTCAAAATCATTTTCCATCGTTTTATTAAAGTATCGATCAACTAATAAATCATATATACTTTCATCTTGAATTGTATTTCTTGCTTCTGCATGTGTATTTAGTGGAACAATCAAACTTATAATTAACGTTAACATAATAGTAGTGCGCATCCATTTATTTACCTTCATGTGAGGTCCTCCTCTAACGAATCTTCATTCGTAATTTTACCAAACAGAACTGAGACTCGCCATGTTTTACAAAGAATTCACATATATATAGGTCAAACCTGTGAAAATCATATACTAGATAGCAACATTGTCCATCAAATTTTGATAACTGTTAATTTCCTATTCCAACTTGGATGCTAAAAATTCCAACTTGGACGTCCATTTTACCAACTGAGCCATGGCTCACCCTAAAAGTAACTAAAAAACCATCTTATCTGCTTTCAGATAAGATGGTTTTTTTTAAGTTAAGGTATTCCGTACGTTTAAACCTATATGCTAGCTAAAAAGTTAAAGCCCATTGGTAATTTGAAACCTAGGAACATTGTGATAAACAAGAAGACAAACAACAAAATCCAGAACATAGTTGTTGGCTTGTGTTTTTTCGAGCGAACTAAAACCATTTCCATCATCCCGATGACTAAAATGCCTCCAATTAATTTCAATCCGTAAAGCATACCCATATCGAAGTTCATGCCTTCGATGAATAATGCGATACCTGTTATGATGATGAACACATAAAATAATCGTAACACCATATGAGTAATTTTTTGTCCTTTACTGCCGTTTGTTAAAATAGCAGCGATAAGGAACAAAATAATGCCAATTGCCCAAGTGGCAATGTGTAAGTGTGTGCTAGCTAAAAAATCCAAAAATCGTCACCTCATCTAATCTAATTAATAGTTCTAATCTATCCTATCATAAGTCGAGTTCTTACAGAGTTATGAATAAGCTAGCTTGTTGACCATTCCATGAACACTGTATGTTACTCGAATCGATTAGCTAAAGTCCCGATTCCTTCGACCGATATTTTTACTGTATCACCTGCTGCTAAAAACTTAGGAGGATTAAATCCTTTTCCAACACCAGAAGGGGTACCGGTTAAAATTACATCACCTGGTTCGAGCGTCACGAGAGCAGAAATTTGTGCGATTAATTCCTCTACAGAGAAAATCATATCTCTCGTATGCCCATTTTGACGCAGTTCATCATTCACTTTTGTCACAATTGATAAACTTTGTGGATCAGGTAATTCATCTTTCGTTACAATATAAGGACCCATAGGACATGAGCCTTTCAAACTTTTCCCTAAGAAAAATTGTTGATGTTTCGATTGAAGATCACGAGCTGTTAAATCATTCGCAATGGTATAACCAAAGATATGGTCATACGCTAATTTCTTTGGAACATTATCACCTTTTTTACTAATTACAACGGCTAATTCCCCTTCATAATCAAAAGATGAAGTGACGTTCGAATGAACAGACAATGTTTCTTCATCAGCTGCAATCGTAGTAGGTGATTTTGTGAATATCATCAAATTTTCTGGAGCCACTTCTAAACCCATTTCTTTTGCATGATCTGCATAATTTCGCCCGACACCAAAAATATTTTTGGGTGTACGTGGAATGGGTGACAGCCATTCAATACTTGAGAATGTCCGCTTAAATTGATTAGGTTCTTCAGACTTCGAAGCAGCTTCTGCAAGCTTTCTCATTTGTTCTACAAAATCCATCCCGTTCGCAATTCCTTCAACAATTGTTGTTGGAAAACTCGGTAATACTTGAAGCGTGTCTTGTATGGCTAAAACGTCCCAAACAGCTTCTTCCTTTTTAACCTTAGGACCAAAACTGATTTGACCTGCAAAACGATAAGATAATATTTTCATACAATGACACTCCTTCTAAAAAATGAATTTGTTTAATTCAGTTTACGACACTTCATCATTCTTTTCATCCGTTTTATTTATTTGTTTGCCATATGTTGCTCTTTTCCATAAAATTTCGACAGGTCCTTGGCTAAATTTAGAGAACCATATTTCAGCAAAAATCATTTGAATGATAAAGATTCCAATCGCCATCCAGGTTCCTGTCATTAAATCCATTTTTCCATATAACCCTAATCCGTAAGAGTAGAATACCGTGGTAGCAATTAAAGACTGCGTTAAATAGGTAGTCATTGACATGCGTCCTACTTTTGCTAATGGGTTAAATAGTTTTCGGAACATAGATAATTGACAGAGAATCGTAATTAATCCCGCATACCCAATAGCTACTAATGGCCCTCCAAATATATCTTGAACATACATATAATAAAAATTTGGTTCAATCAAAAATGGCAGAACTTTAATCGCATATCCTACGACTAAAGCAACTAAAGTGAGTACAAACCAAAACGTTAACTTGTCAGATGTTCGTTCAATTAATTTGCTCTTCGCAGCCACTACTCCAAGTAACATATAAGGCAAAATGGTAATGCCAATTAGAAACAATGCGCCAGACTCAATATTTGCATAACTCCAATCCGCAGCTCGTTGAGTAAATATATCTTTCCAAGAACCTGTACTAAATGCAACGACTGACGCTTCGATTTCTTGTATGCCTGAATAAAAAACTCCGTCTGTAGCTACATAAATATAAGTTAATAACGCAAGTCCCATATTAGGAATGATGTATATCGTAAGCGCAATCACCAGTAACCAAACACGCGAAAGTCGTAATAACAAGATGACAATAAAACCACTAAGTGCGTAGGTAATTAATATATCACCAGACCATAAAAGAAAAGCATGAATAATACCAATAATTAACAACACACTTAATCTACGTATACCAAGTGCAATAAACGACATGCCTCGTTCTTGTGATTTAATAAATTGCATGGTTAATCCATAACCAAACAGCATCGCGAACAGCGGATAAACACTCCCTTGTAAGGCGATATCTATCCATTGAAATGTATCTATATCACTCGGATTTGTATACCAAGTGTAGGGATTTATGTAGTAATAGGGTGAATGGAAAGCTAGCATATTGACGATAAAAATACCAAGTAACGAGAAACCTCTCATCATATCAATTGCTATTATTCGTTCTTGTAATTCAGTAGGTCGAACCTTCACAATTAATCCTCCAGTACAATTGTCTGATCAGAGTCAAACAAGTACAGTATTTTTTCTTTGATTGTAATTGATAAAATATTCTCTATCGCTTGTTGATATAGCGCTAACTGTAATCCATAGCGATGATGCATTTCCCGTAAAATGGCTGCTTCTGTTATGAGTACACCTTTAATTTTATCTGTCTTATAGTCAAGAAGTACCCATTCTCCATCCGCTTCTTGGAATAAACAATCTGCAATTCCTTGTAATAGTTGAATGTCACCATCTTCATCTTTCAAACCATAAGTAAATGGTACTTCTCGCAATTGTTGTGAAGCTTGACGTAAGCGTGAAGCGATTGGTGAATGTAGAAATGCTTTAACTGCTTCTACTTTTATTGCTCCCGCTTCGTTTAATGTTAACAACTGTTTGTCTGCAAGTTGGTGTACAAATCCTTCAATGGTTTTGTTCGTTGGATCTAAATGAATGTCTACATGTTGCATCGCCGTGTGCATCGCTGTCCCGATCTCTGCACTTGAAAGTTTACGCTCGCCTTGTTGAAGAAATGCTGGACGTTTGTAAATGCTAGAAATCGCCTGTTGCACTTGACTAGGTCTAAAAAATTCAGGTTCTTCTTCTTTGCGCAATTGATCGAGTCGTTTCAGCTCACTTACCGATTGTTTCGAGCGTTTGGTAATTGATCTCTCATGAGAATACACCGCATTAAACCGACGTTCTACTTCTGACAGCATATCTCTAGAAAGCACTTTATCTTCACTCGTAGTAAGTGATTCCGAAGATTCTTTTAGTGCGTTAATTTGACGTAAGTCCTCCACAAAGATTGACTCAAATGACCACTGTGATGGATGTTGCATGACATGTGTATGTGACTTTCCTTGCCACAATGCAAAGTCGTGATGTCTCGCTACTGCAGGTCCAATCCAATCTAAAAACCCTTTGGCCCGTGAACGAACATACTCAGGTAACATATCATCTTCAAAACTCGCGATATCTTGCCACTTAGTTATGGATTTTTCTACATCTTTGACCGTAGCAACAAGCATGAGCTTTTCTTTTGCCCGTGTCATGGCGACGTATAAGACACGCATTTCTTCGGATTTCAACTCCATTTGTTTCTTTTCTTTTATTGCTAAAAAAGGAAGCGATGTATAAGAAATACGTTTTTCTGGATCCACAGCTTTTACAGCTAAGCCAAATGTTTGGTCAAATAAATATAACTCATTGAAATCCATTTGATTAAAATCTCGTCCTAAACCAGCAATGAAGACGTATGGAAATTCAAGTCCTTTAGAAGAGTGAATGGTCATGAGACGGACGACGTTTTCTTTTTCACTCATAGCACGTGCAGTCCCTAAATCATCTCCACGCTTTTTCATTCGGTCAATAAAACGTAGAAAACGGAATAACCCTCGGAAAGAAGATTTCTCATAAGATAATGAACGGTCATGCAGCGCTCGTAAATTTGCTTGACGTTGCTTACCTCCTGGCATGGCACCAACCATTTCGTAATAATGGGTATCCATGTAGATCCGCCAAATTAAATCCGCTAGTGACCCTCTACGTGCCAAATCGCGCCATTCTTCATAATGTAAGAAGAAGCGTTGTAACTTTTCAGCTGTAGCCTGGTTAATTCCACTACCACCAGAATGCACAAAGTTTTTAAGGGCCTCATAAAACGGCTCTTTCGGTGCAGATAGACGGATTTGTGAAAGTTCAGATTCGGTTAAGCCGACAAATGGTGCCCTCAGAACAGATGCTAATGGGATATCTTGATACGGGTTATCGACTATTCGCAATGTGTTTAACATAATCATCACTTCGAGTGCATCAAAATAACCTTTGGACAGGTTCGCATATAGTGGAATTCCAGCTTGTTTAAACTCTTCAGTTAAATCAGCTGACCATGTCATCGATCTCATCAGTATGACAATATCGGCATATTCGAGAAGACGTTCATTTTTTGTCCAAGGATCCATCACCATGGTTTTATCATCCATTAATTTACGGATTTTTCCGATGATATAGCGTGCTTCCCACTGTGATTTTTTTAATTCTTCCAGTTCTTGAATCTCTTCATTCGCTTCTGACTCTTCGCTTACCAATTCTTCGTCTTGTTGCTGTGATAAAAGGGTAAGCTCTACTGCTGATGACTTTTTATTAGGGAACGGAGCCCCTGGTTTTAAAGCAGCCGCTTCATCATATTCAATTTCACCAACACGCTCCCCCATGATTTGAGAAAAGATAAAATTAGTCGCGTGTAAAATTTCCGGACGACTTCGGAAGTTGGCATTTAAGTCGATTTTGACGCCTGTATTTAGAGCCTCTGTTGTAAACGTCAAATACTTTGCCAAGAATAGCATGGGTTCTGCTAAACGGAAGCGATATATCGATTGTTTTACGTCTCCTACCATAAACATATTGCCATTTGCTGCAGTTCCAGTTTTAACAATTTGTAAAATGGTTTCTTGTAAGCGATTCGTATCTTGATATTCATCCACCAACACTTCTTTAAACTGCCCCATTACATCTTGCGCAATGTTTGAAGGAATGAGCTGACCATTTTCTTCCGTAGTCAAAATTTGTAAAGCAAAATGCTCAAGGTCTGAGAAATCAACAATTCCTCGCTCATTTTTAGCAGCACGGTACTGTTCACCGTAAGCAAGAGTTAACTCGACTAATGTTTTGAGAATCGGATGCATGAGCCTCATTTCTTGGAGTAATCGCTCAGGTGTCCGTGTGAAATAAGCTTCTTTCACAACATTCACGCGCTTCTTCAACTGATCTCGCTTGTCTTTTGCTTTTTTAATGAGTTCTTCATCAAAAGTGTCTTTCGGAATGCGAGCCGCTGTAGCAAATTTTATACTTTGGAAGTATTCAAAGGCCGATGTCCATGGCTGTGTAGAGATACGACGAATTGCTTCTGCAATCAATAGTTGATCTTGCTCTACTGTCGTCCCGTATGGAGCGGGACCTGCCGGTTGCAGGGCCACTTGACGCATTTCTTCCGTCATCGAGTAAGCTTCTTCAAGAGTATGCTGAATGGTTAGTTTAAGCGCATCGATAAAAGGAAGGTCATCGATTTGCATATTGTCAGGGACATCATAATTTTCTGGTATCGCCAGTAACCATTTCCTAGGTTCAGGGTGAACACTAGCAGCAAAATGTAATTTATCAATCAATGTTTCAATCATTTGATCGTCACGGTCTGTCGTAAAACTATCCACAAGTCGGTATATATCTTGCGGATTGTCGGCTTTATATGCAACTTCTAACACCTCTGCTAATACATCGTCACGAATCAGAGCAGCCTCTGCGTCGTTTGCAAGTCTAAATCCTGGGTCCAAATCTAGAACATACGCATACTGTTTGACGATAGACAAACAAAATGAGTGCAGTGTCGAGATTTGTGCCTTGTTTAACAAGCTTAACTGTCTTCTTAAATGGTTTGATGTCGGATCTAAAGCGAGTGCTTTTTCTAAAGCTTCCGCCATTCGATGACGCATCTCAGCTGCAGATGCGTTGGTAAACGTTACAACTAATAATTCATCTACATCAATCGGATTTGTCTGTCTGATCATTTTTTGTATTAAACGTTCAATAAGAACAGCAGTTTTCCCTGACCCTGCGGCTGCAGATACTAGGACGTCACGCCCTTCTGCAAATATGGAGCGCCACTGAGCATCTGTCCAAGTGACATCTTGTGGTTTAGTCGGTATCAACATGCGGCGTGACCTCCTCTTTAATTCTTTGCGTGATTTCTTCAGGTGTAGCAATTGCTAGTTTACGATACTGTTGGTCAACATCAGTTGGATCAAACTGACACACACTGCGGAAATTACAATAGTCACAAGCTGTTTTATCTTTCATGCGATATGGTAAGACGCGTGTATCTCCTGATAACATGCCATCTCCAGCTTGTTGATGCTTGGTTCTTACAAATTTTCTTAAGTTTTCCAAATCTTCCGCAGACACGACTTTTGAAAAAGCTTTTGAAATGGACCCATCTTTGTTAATACGTGCTGGAATAACTTTAGAATTTCCGGAAATTTCCGTATCCATTTCATTTAAAACATGTGCGTCATCAATTAGTAAGCCACGCATTTTATATTTCTTAAACACTTCTTCTGCTAAATCCATGTCAGATAGTTCTTTTGCTAATTTCAACATGGGGTTATGAACATGAACATATAACACACCAGCAGGGTCTGCTTGCTGTCCTAACCAAATCATGGAGTTTAATACAGCAACGTCCAAATACGTCAGCATTTGCAAAGAAATGCCGTAGTACACATCATTTAGATCAAGCCCTTTAGCGGATGATTTGTAATCGACGATACGGACAAACTGCTGCCCTTCAATAACTGCAGCATCCACGCGATCGATTCGTCCGCGCATTTTCATAATGTGACCATTTTTTAGTGGAATTTCAAGTGTTGGCAATTCTTCTCCTGGACCAAATCCTGCTTCGATAGCAATGGGTACAAATGTTGAAACACTCGCATGATCTCGCAACGTCGTCATCGTTCGTTGTAATATTTGAACAAGCTTGCGTTGAATGTATTGGTATCTTCTTGAACTCAGTAAAATTTGATGCACGAAGTGAGGTGAAATCACATCAACTGCTTGTCTCGCCAAATCCCAAGCTTGAGTAGTTGAAAGTTGAGCCCAAGTTAATCCAAGTCGTTGCGTTTCGTCTGCAATCCATTTTAAAGAAGCATGGAATAAATCTCCTATTGCTGGTGCTTCGAGCAGATATTGTCCACGTTCTTCTAAACGCAATCCATATGTCACAAAGTGGGCAAAAGGACAACTGTAATATTTCTCAACACGAGAAACACTCGATGTAAATGAGTCACCATATAAAGCATTTGTAGTATCACGATCTAAACGTTGTGCTTTTGTTGGTTTGGCAATTGGTTTTATGACACGCTCGAAAATACTCTGCCAAAATGGATCGTTTTTATAATAAGAAGCAACAGCTAGCCATTCTTCTTCTAGGTTTCCTTCTACTGTCGATTGCTTTAATTTCGTTGCCATAAATGGCAGTGTTGCACGTGGGTGTTGAATGTAATGAATGGTACTTTCTTTTAACACGGCTGGATCAATAACAGCTACTTCAACTTCTATATTCGGTAATAATTGCTGTAGGCGCTTGATGTAAGTAGATGGCAGTAGTGCTTTGCCTTCTTCATCAGCCACTGCATAAGACACAAAAAGTTTTTCAGAAGCAGTTGTCACAGCACGGTATGCCATATAAGATTCATCCATCAGACGCATTTTAGACGTTGGTGCAAGTTCAAATCCAATTTGCATAAACCATTCTCGTTCTGTATCTGACAGTAATCCTTCTTGCTCTAAGCGCTTTGGAAATACACCGTCATTTACACCCACAACAAAGGCTGCTCGAATATTAGACAAGCGAGATAAATCAACCGTAGCGACTGTTACTTGATCAAGTGAAGGTGGAATGCGGGAAAACTCCAGTGTGTCAAATCCTTCTTCAAGTAGACGTAGACTTTCTTTAGGTGTTAAATTTTCATCACCAAACATCAATACAAATTGATCCAATACGTCTATCCATTGTGACCAAGCTTGATCATGTTCAGTTGCGAGCAAGAGATGACCTTGTTCATTTTCATGGTCTTTTAATACTTGTAACTTTTCGTAAACTTGTAGACTTTCCATCAATTCAAACAGTGCTTGTGCTACTGACTTTCCTGTCTCACTCACTTTAATCTTTTGAGCAAACTCTTCAAGTGGGTTTAACACGAAATCTCGCACAGCCGTAATGTCCGCTTGGATAGCACGTTCTTCATCGGTTTGTGCTTTCGAGTGGAATTCGAGTCCTCGATATTTTTTGACGAACCAGCGTCGTTGATCTGTCCAACGTTCTCCATAAATCCCTTGAGATATAACGAAGTTCTCTAAGCGATCCGCACGTTCACGCCAAATCTGTATATTTGATTGAAGAGGGAAAAATAAATCCGTTTTTATCGCTCTAAACATAGGTTCGTATTGGTAGTCACTCAAAACCGCCTCAAATGCAGAACGACTAAATTCAATTAATGGATGATGAAGCATCGCTTTTTTCCGGTTAATGAATACCGGAATATCGTATTGTGCAAATGTGGTTTCAATTAGTTCATCATAGACCTCAGCTTGTCTATAAAGAACAGCAATGTCTTGATAGCGCATCTGTTCATCTCGCACGAGTCGTCTAATATGTCTTGCTACCGCATGAATTTCTGCGCGACGGCTGTCGGCTTCAATCACGTGTACATGCTCATGATCATCTATTGCTGGAGCGGGATAGCTATGTAAGTTCGCTTCAATATGTTTTATTTCATTGTTCATAAATCGTTTATTGTCAATTAAATGGACAGATAGTTCAATTGAAACAGAGCTTTCTCGAGCCATTTCTTTTAATCGTTCAGCCGTTTTTGCTGCACCATGAAAAAGAGATTGGTCGTCCATTAAATCTTGTATTTCATCATCTAGTGGAAGAGCAATGGTAATGCGTTTCGCATGTTTCATCAACTCGCCTAAAATTTCGTACTCTCGCGAAGTCATGGTCACAAAACCATCCACATAAATATCTGATTCAGCAATAATTACGGAATCCCGAATCTGCTTTGACAACAAAGCATAATACCCTTCACTATCTATATATGCAGTCCCAAGGCGTTCTTCTAATGCTCGAAGTAAAACGGACAAGTCATGAGTTTTGTCTTGAAGTGTACGAGGGGCATCAACTTGCTTTAGAGATTCTTCAAGTGAATGCAAAGTGTCATAATCAAGACAGTAGCGAGTAAATTCCTTTAATAACATTTCCATTTGGTCCGTAAAGCCTCGTTTACTTGCAGCTTGTTTAAAAAGCGATAATTCTTCTTTATGTTCTTCTAGCAATCTACGAATTAACATACGGTAGCCAAAGCCACTTACCTCTTGTCGGCTGATTCCGCCAGTTTCTTGCAATACACGCCAAGCGAGCCTTTTAAAGGTTGTAACTTGCGTTCGAATAATACCGTTTACTTGCCCAGTTGTCGATAATGCTGATTCAGTGGAAAACGACATTTGATCAGGTACGACAAAGAAAATAGGTGCTCCAAGTGGATTATTCGTTGACGCTTGCGCAACTTCATCTCTTATTAGTTCAGATTTCCCTACACCAGCTCGTCCAGTTATCAATCGAAGTGACACAAGAATGCCCCCTTTTTTAGTATTAGTTCAAACATGCAATTTAGCGGCAACATTATGTCGCTCCTACTTTGAACAACCTTTTTTCAACAAATAAAAATCCCGAAATGTTCTACCTCTATTGTACATAACTACTGAGAGAGGTGGAAATTATTCGGGATTTTTACCAATAAAATTAATAGTTGCCGTTTCAAGAGGCCAGTACCTAGCAACTACTTTGCCGACGATGTCTTCTTTTTTTACAAACTTAAAATAACGACTGTCCAAGCTCTCTCTGCGATTGTCACCTAGTACAAAATACGAATTATTCGGAACACGAACATTTCCTGTTATCTCTTTAAGCGTGAAATTTTCTGTCAAACGTTCATCTGGATTATGATAGGCAACAAATGATTTTAAATATGGTTCTTCCACACGCTTTTTATTTACAAAGAGCATGTCATTGTCATACGAAATTAGATCTCCTGGTATTCCAATCACCCGTTTTACATAATCTTCATTTTCGTCTGTATGAAAAACTAACACATCTAAACGATTGATGTCTCCAATTGTATAAGAAATTTTACTCACTAATACTTTATCTGAACTTTGCAGTGTAGGGTCCATCGATTGACCAGAAACCGAATAATTTGTTACAACAAATGAGCGAATGACAATAATAACAATTATTCCAATAACAATTGCTTTAGCCCATTCCCAAGTCTCCTGTTTCAGTGAATTCAATTCGTGGGCCCCTTCCTCTCTTGTCGCTCTTTTTGAATCATTCGAAAGTCTGCTTCCACTCGAGCATTTAATCTATTTTCAATTTGTTTACCTATAAGCCATAGCAACACAATAACTGCTACTACAATAGCTGTTCGAATAGGTTGTGTGATAAGTGCTTTTATGTCATAACCAATGAAACTAATTGTTAAAATCATCACAAATTTCCCGGCCAATAGTGCCCATAAATAGGTCTTCTTTTTCATGTCAGATAAACCTGCTACAACATTAACAAGCGCTGATGGTGAAAACGGAAAACATAGCAATAAAAATAGTGGACCAAATCCATTATTTTCAATCCACTTAATTAATTTTTGAACTCGTTCATGTTTAGTCATAAAACGAAGAAATCGTGCACGACCATATTTCCGAATAATTATAAAGACTAAGTATGAGCCAACTGTCGTACCAGCCCAAGATAATAAAAAACCTATCCATAAACCATATGCGCTAGCATTCGCAAAAACAAATACAAATAGCGGTAAAAACGGTAAAAATGCTTCTAGAAAAGGTAATAAAAATCCGATGATAGGTCCAAGTGATCGGTATTCTCTAGTCAGTTCTAATAAATTTTCAGCTGTTAACCAATCGAACATTGTTCCTCATCCTCAAAGTAGTAGTTGTCCATCAGTTTTCCCGAGACTAACATTCATCAAACATCCTGATAATGAATGATCATATGTATGACTGACTGTGAGTCACAGGTATTCACATATTGGTGAGTTTGATTTCCTGTAAACACCAGTGTGTCTCCCTTTTGTAAGTGCACTGTTTCAGTTTCAAGTATTATATCCATTTCTCCATCGACAATCGTTAACGACTCTTCAACTCCCTCCATATGAGGAATACTTTCGTATGAACATTGAGGGTCTAACTCAATTCTGTAAAACTCCCATCCACGCTTTGGATCATATGGAATAATTGAATAGACTCGATACCGTCCATCGTCTTCCGTTAAAAACGGTATCTCTGAAGGGGATATTTTTTTTGACGAAGATTTAGAGGATTGGAGCAAAGAGGAAAAGCTAATCTTTAAGCCATTCGCAATCTTCCAAATTGTCGATACTGTTGGGTTTGACTCCCCTTTTTCCATTTGTGCAAGCTGAGCTTTACTGACATTTGTTAACTTCGCAATATCATCTAAACTCATGCCACGTTGATGTCGAACTTTTTTAAGTTGCACACCTAAATTACGACTCATTTGTTTCATACCCTCACCTCTTATTGTTTATTTTATCATACAGATGTATAATCTATTAAACATTAAGGAGGAAAGAATGCAAATGACATTTATCAATGGAATTAGGGCAGGTTTAAGCATTGCCATTGGCTACTTTCCTATCGCCTTAACATTTGGCTTACTCGCGAAAACGACAGGCTTATCTATGTGGGAAGCAACTGCCATGAGTATGTTTGTTTTTGCTGGTGCTGCACAATACATATCATTAACGTTAATCTCTACAGGTGTTGACCCTATTTTAATCGTTTTAAACACGTTTGTCGTTAACATTCGTCACTTTTTAATGACAGCTTCCCTAAATGAAAAAATGCAACCTGATGCGCGGTGGAAAAAAGCCATCTATGCATTTGGTGTGACTGATGAAACATTTTCAGTATTAGCTACGCAAAAACAAAATAATATTAGGACGACATATGCAGCAGGAGTCATTGTGATTTCATATGGCAGTTGGGTTGTATTTACAGCGTTAGGTCATGTAATTGGTGCTAATTTACCAATGTTCCTCCAAGCGTCAATGTCGATTGCCTTATATGCGATGTTTGTCGGATTATTAGTTCCTTCGATGAAAGGCAATCGTAAAGTAGCTTTACTGGCTTTGTTTGGCGCGCTCATTCACAGTGTTCTGTACTTTAGTGGGTTGCTTTCAACAGGTTGGTCCATTTTAGTGGCAACCCTTGGTTCTGCGATTTTAGTTGAGCTTTTGTATGCTAAGAAAGGACGTGTCGTGTAATGGAGAATTGGTATTGGTGGATGTTAATTGGTATGGCTATTGTGACCTATATTCCACGTGCTTTTCCGTTAACCTTTTTAGAAGGACGTAAACTGCCTCCAATAGTTACAGGAGTATTAGGGAATATTCCATATGCTGTATTAGGAGCTTTAATATTTCCCGCTATATTATTTGTGCAAGAAGGAAATATTTTGTTCGGATTAATTGGCGCCATTGCAGGCTTTACGATTGCATTTGCAGGTGCCAATGTAATCCTTGTTGTCATGGGGTCAATTGGCGTATTAGCTGTTTATAGTTTAATTTTTTGATATGTCAGTGGTGCATGAGCGTAGGTTTGTTTACGAGTAAGGAGTTGATCCAAAGTAGGTTGACAGAGTAGCTCACCAGGTTGACGCTATGACTCTCCAGGTTGTACAAAATATCGCCACCTCCACTATTTGCTCGTAAAACTGCAAAAAAGCGACGGGATTTCTCGTCGCCTAATTAGTTCTGTTTACTTTTTAGTGCTACGCGCTGTTCTTGGTTGATCTAGTTACATTCCAAGTTGACGCTATGACTCGCCTAGGTTGTAAAAAATATTACCGCCTTGACGATAAATCGAGAGAGCTTATACTCTTACTGCCATTGACTCATTCCGCCACGAACATTCACTACATTTGTAAAGCCGGCTTTCTTCAATATGCCAGCTGCCCGAGAACTCCGCATTCCACTTTGACACAAAACTATCGTTTCTTTTGAAGCATCAAGTTTTGTTAATTTTGATGGCAATTGGTCTAGTGGGATATTTTGGAATTGCGAAATATGTCTTCCTTTATATTCGCCAGTCGTTCGTACATCTACAAACTGTTTTGATTTTTCGTTAAGTATTCCACGTAATTCTGTTGTGGAAATCGTTTTAACACCTTTTGCGGGTTTCATTCTCCAAACAATAAATGCGACAACTATCGCGATAAGTATCCATTCCATTAACTTTCACTCCTATCTACTTCTCATGAGTAACTGAACAGCTTGCTTTACATGTTCATCTGAAGGATGACCTTCGGCAATGCTTGTCCGTACACAACGTTCTAAATTTTCACTAACAATTAAACCGATGGTCCGGTCAAGTGCACCTTTTATCGCACTCAATTGAGTCACGACATCTGTACACTCTCGTGCATCTTCAAGCATTCGAAGAACACCATGCAGCTGTCCATCTACTCGATTTAAACGATTTGTAATTTGTTTTGAATAATCCATTGGTTTTCGCTCCTCTATAAATAATAAAGAGGGCGTTTGCCCTCTTTATTAAGCTCTAACAAGTTCCAATACACGATTAGGATCAAACCCTAGAACCCATTGACCATTAATATTTGTTTGTGGTACACCCATTTGTCCAGTTGTTTCTACTAATTTTTGTGCTGCTGCAGGGTCAGACTGAACATTCACTTCTGTAAATTCGATTTTATTTTGTACCAAGAAATTCTTCATCATGTCGCAATATGGACATGTAGTAGATGAATATACCGTTACCTTTGATTTCACTTTAAATTCCCTCCTAAATTATGCTCTAATAAATGCATCGTAGCCGCCAATCATATGTTTTACATTCGTATACCCTAGAGATTTCAAGACACTTGCACCTATTGCAGAGCGTGCTCCACCTTTACAATTCATTAAAATTGGTGTGTCTTTATTTAATGTTGTTTCACGAAGTTTTCCTAAGAAATGATGGTGTGCCCCTTCAATATATCCTTCTTTCCATTCGGTATCATTACGAACATCCATCACATAACCGTCTGGCATTTCTTGTTTAAACGTTTCAACTGAAATCGTTTCATATGTTGTTAAATCCATTTCTTTTAATAAAGATGGATCGATAAACGCTTTTATTGAATCCAAGTGAATCGATTGGAGGGAAGCGATAATTTCTTCACGATTTTCTTCCTCCGCAATAATCACCATTTGCTCATCGTAGGACACTAACCAACCAGCCCAGTTTGTAAAAGATTTATTAAAAGGAATATTAATAGCACCTGGGACAAGTGTATTCTCCACCAAATTTGATGGGCGTGTGTCTAATACGAAAACAGATTCGTTTTGTAATTCTCTTTCAAACGCATCTTTTGAATCAATAACAGAAATAACATTATCAACTATGATCGCAGGTCCTTCTTTATTCACTTTTTTCATTTCTTTGAAATAAACCGGCGCTTCTGGTTGATCTGCTAATAGCTCTTTAACAAATAGCTCTTCCGTTTCTTCTTTCATCGCCCAGTTAAACATTTTTTCATAACCAACTGTTGAAGAAGGAACCGCTCCAAGTGATTTCCCACAGGCTGATCCAGCTCCGTGACCTGGCCATACCATCATGTAGTCAGGTAATTGTTTAAATCGTTGTACAGATTTAAACATGGCATGTGCACCTTTTTCTGCTGTATCCGCAATTCCTGCAGCTTTTTCAAGTAAGTCAGGACGACCAATATCACCAACAAATACAAAGTCACCCGTGAAGATTCCCATTGCTTTAGTTGAGCCACCCCCACGATCGGTTACGACAAATGAAATACTTTCTGGTGTATGCCCAGGGGTATGCAATACCTCAAAATCAATGTTACCAATTGAGAATAATGAACCTTCTTTTACCATCTCGACATTTAACCCTTCGGTATATTGGTATTTCCAATCCGCATCACCTTCGTCTGATAAATATAATTTCACACCTAAATCATGTGCTAATTGTCGAGAACCTGAAACGAAATCAGCATGTATATGAGTTTCTGTAGCAGCTGTGATAGTTAATCCTTCTTTTATTGCAACTTCAATTACTTCGGAAGAATCACGCGCTGGATCAATAATGATTGCCTCACCAGTTCGCTGACATCCAACTAAATAGGAATACTGAGCTAATTTTTCATCAAAAAATGACTTTAAAAACATAATTAAACCCTCCAGTTTTTTAAATGAATTCTTTATTATTTATAATATACCACAGGGGGTATATTTGTTCAAGTGATTTACTTACTATTAGTTGTCTAATTTATTATTGCCATAAAAAAAAGCCTTTACACAAGAGTGTAAAGACGTTTTATTTAATTTTTGTTACGCTTCATCATACGTGATGCATACCAAAATCCAAGCGTTAAGGAAATCACATCAATGACATACAATAGCCAATTATGTGTATACCCCGCATAAACTGAAGCTGTAATAAGGGCTACAGTTAAAAATAACGAAACGATATGAGAAAAAGTAATTCGTGTAAATAACACTACTAGTAACCCTGGTAAGAATAAAGCTAAAATAATTTTAGTAAACATAGATTCCATTGATGTTCTCCTATCTTACGACCAATAAACCGATACGATGGTGGTCATGACGATAAATAACATGTTGGCGCAATCGTACTTCTCCTTGATGATCAAGTACTTCAAGTCTACAATGTGCTGCATTTATTTGAATCGCTTCATATAATTCTTGTTCATTTGTAACTGATTGTCCGTTTACTTTGCGAATACACTCACCAATAACAAGCCCCATCTTATCAGCAGGTGATTCAGGTAAGACGCCAGCAATCATCACCCCTAAACTTTGAGGAGCAACTGCATAATTTCCTTTTCGTTCCTTTGTATCAAAGTAAATCCAAATGCCGATACGTCCCAAAGCACCAATTACTAAACTTACAACTGCCATAATCGGCAACCAAATTGCAACTAATGATAAACTAATTATCATTATTCCGACGAGCATAACTGCTTTTCCTATTTTAGGGAATAAGTTTACTGGAAGGGTACTTTTAGCTTTCTGTTGGAACCCTATAACAATCGGAAATAACACCAAACCAAATGATTCACTACCCAATGTAAATTGAGGCCAGTATGGAAAAAAGTCTGGTATCACATTTCCGGGCACTATTACTAATATAGGAATCATCCATAAGCGTTTTGATAAATAGCTAGCGACTGTTAAACCACGTGAAGACTTTTCTAAAAAGGGTGAAGCAGATTCGGCACCCGTTTTACGTATGAGCAGACCTTCTACAAACACTGCTGCACCAATGATGAAAGCAACAGGCAACGACACACTGATCCAATTGATATCCGGGAACCATTCGAAATTTAAAACAGAAAATGCTACATCCATTTCAGAGCCAATCCATAATGCACCTATAGCAAGCGTTCCAGCTATAACTGGTGATCCTACTTGATACATGAAAAGCACGACAAAAAGAATACTTATAATACTATACGCTACAATCCAATCTGTAGTAAGTGTTAGGCCAATTCCAATACTAAGTATTGATAGAACTAGTGCGTAAATCCAAATATCGGAGAACATTCTCTTCGCTTCTGTCCATCCCCATAAGATGCGCGTTCGAAAAGATCGTCTTTCTCTTTTTACTCGAACGTATCCTAGAAGTATTGCGAATAGAATCGCAACATAAAACAATGGGTTAATAAATAACTTGCCGAACCCTTTTACTATTTCTAATCCTACTTCTTGCCACATAAAACGTAACACCACCCATTCAACGGTTCGTGCATTTCTTTCCATTGTAACAAACCGTAGATGGAATGCGTATAGGTTTTTTCTACTTTTGAATAGAGTGGAATAAATAGCCTAAAGACATTTGCAGTTGATTGTCATTTTTCTTACTCTTTTTATAGGTCAAAATCGTTTCCCTAAGCTCACGATTAAACAAATTGTCCATTGTTGCTTCTGACTTTAATTTCTTTTCTTTTTTAAAAGCAAGCACAGCTTTTGCTGTAACTTCATCAAAATATCCATCCTCTCTTGAAATAGAATATCCAAGTGCCTTCAACACTTTTTGTCCGTACATGACATCTTCATGAAAATCTCCAACTTGATAAGAACCGCTAATTGGTAGGGGTTCCATCTGGAAAAGTTCGCTTGCTTCAACTTCAAAGTCTGCTTGAATGCCAGTACCATGAATCCATTGTTGCTTCGGCGTTAACCATTTATGCGACGATAATTTCACTTCTCCACCATTAGTTAATTCCCATGTTTCTTGAACAGTGCCCTTACCAAAGCTTTTTGAACCTGAGATAAGTGCACGTTGGTTGGATTTTAATGCACCACTTAAAACTTCACTTGCAGAGGCACTACCTTCATTTTGTAATAACACAATCGGAATCTTATTCATGACTTTTAAATAGTCATCTTCTTCCGTTACTGTTACTGATAAAGGCTCAAGTACACCTTTTGGATCTTGCATGTATGCATAAATTTGTCCGTTTTTCAACATCGTTCCAATGACTTGTTCAACGCTATGTAAATACCCACCTGGATTGCCTCTAACATCTATTAATAAACCATCAATACCTTGTTTAACTAATGTACGAGTTTGTTTTTCCCATTCTTCTGCGGTTTTTTCACCAAATAGCGATATGCTGACATAGCCAATTGAAGATTCATCTTGCTCGATACGCTCACTTGTAACTGTATGAATTTGAAGAGATGATCTTATCATATTTAATTCCATGTGCCGATTATCAGTTTCTCGAAATACAGTTAGTGTAACACTTGTTCCTTTCTTACCTTTGATTGCAGAAAGTAATTGACTTAAACTCTTACCTTCTAAACGCTCACCATCTACTCGTACAATTTCATCATAAGGCTTTACTCCAGCTTTTTCAGCAGGTGATTCTTTCATCGGCGTAACTACAATAAAACGTCCTTTATTTTGAACTATTTCCAACCCAATACCAACGCGCTCGTCCGACAGTGATTCACGATGTGATTTGGCTTCGTCTTTAGTCATGTATTTGCTGTATGGATCTCCAATGGTTTCGGTCATCCCTCGAAGCGCACCTTCAATCAGTTTATCTCCTTCTACCGAATGTACTGAACTGTTCAAAATTCGTTCATAAGCCTCATCAATTGGTGCCATACGACTAATCGGAGTGCTTGCCTTATCTTTTTTAGGTGCCCAAAAAATTAGTAAACAAAGAATCAAAATAACAATAAAACCAAATAAAAAAAACCGGCTTCGTCTCAAATAATATCGCCCCCTACTACTTATCTTCGTTTAAGTGTATGAATTAGTAGGCGGCTATACGACTTGAAGAAGCCAGATTTATTATTAATCTAAGTTTGAAACGAACTCTTTCATCATTTTCTCATCCATTGGTCCAACGATTTTATTTTGAATTCTCCCTTTTGTGTCTATCATATAGGAAGTCGGAATAGTGATGGCTTGATACATTTCTCCAACTACACCTTTTTCATCCATTGGAATTGGAAAAGTTAATCCGTAGTCTTTAACAAACTCATTCAACTTATCCACACCACGATCCAGGCTCGTTAAATTAACCGCTAAAATTTCAACATTTGCGTCTGTTGCATATTTTTCGTAGTAATTTTGCATGTGAGGCATTTCTGCTTTACAAGGAGGACACCATGTTGCCCATAAGTTAATGATAACTTTCTTTCCTTTTAATTCTGAAAGACGAATTTTTTTCCCATCAAGCGTGTTTAATTCAAAATCCGGGGCAATGTCCCCTTTATTTAATCCTTCCTTAGTTGCCACTTCCACCATATCAATGCCACGCTGTTTACTTGAATATGATTCTTCCTTGTCGACATTATTTTTTACAAATCCAGCCATAACAATTGCAATCATACCCCCGATTATAATCAGGCCAAACATCTTTTTCGTCATAATTTCCCCCCCTTTAGTTTATTGTGCTTATTCGTTTTATAGTAGACCATTACAACGGAAATCACGAATAATCCTGTGACAAATAATGGTGTTTGAAACATACCAAGTGGTTGGATAAGTGAGACAAATATATGTACACCTAAAAACAGGAGAGTTAATTGTATACGCCAAACACTCGATATAGACGCTTTCAACCAAGTTAGAGTTGTAAATCCAGCAAAAAGCACCACTGTAATGACTTTTTGCCAAAGCGCTGTTTCATTTAATAAAACCATTATAAATTGGTACAAAGATTGTACCATTACTAAAGCAATCAGCATGGATACTAGTTCCCTTTCAGGCCAGCCTTGTCGTCGAAGTAGCCACAATAATCTAGCAAGTGCAACAATCAAGCCAATAAACAAACCTGTTGTTCCTCCATTGAAATACAAAATTGAAAGTGGAAAATCGATAATCATATCAAAATCAGTAATGATAACACTTAATTTCCAAGCTAGTAAAAAAAGAATCGCTGTATCCGAAAACCACTGCTCTGTAACTTTTCCGAATATGCGCCACAAAACGATTCCTGTAATAAGTATCGCCAAAATAACAGCTATCCATGATGAAGGGACTGTTAGCGACTTAATAATATACCACTCGGTTACTGGCATCGACAATCTACTCCTCTTTGATATACCCTACATCGTATAATACTCGATTTGGAATTTTCCGCAAGCATACTGTTTGAAAATCGACTTGCAATTTGAGTTAAAATTATGTCTCTTAAGCAATTGTATCTAATCAACCTAACGCTAAGTGGCAACAAACAATGATCACATTTACCACTGTATATGCCACCTTTTCAGCTCGTTCAATAGTACGGATAACGTGAATACTAATGTAACTGGCTACATTCACATTATTCACTGTGAATGTTAGAAATAGCACGAATTATAAATAAACATCCTCGAAGGAGTGATTTACCAATAATAGCTGTTTGTATAGAAATAAACTAAAAAGTGTTCACTCTCAAAAACAACATGAGAGTGAACACTAGAATCTTTATTTAAAATGATACATATCGTACCGGGTTTACAGCATTTGAACGTGCTCCATTCCATGGACCTACGTGAACTTCAAAGTGTAAGTGTGACCCTGTTGAACGACCTGTACTTCCCATTTTGCCTATTACTTGTCCTTTTGAAACAGATTGTCCAGAACTGACATTAAATCCGCTCAAATGTGCATAAACGGTTGTGAAAATTTGACCATCAATCGAATGGGTAACCATGATTACATTTCCGTAAGTCCCCATTGGAGATGCGTATGAAACAACGCCGTCCGCTGCAGATACAACCGGTGTTCCAAGGCTATTGGCAATATCACTCCCGTAATGAAACTCATTACCTGACCCAATGTTACGACCTCCATATGTAGATGAGAATCGACCAGAAGCAGGACGTGTCCAATTTCCTGAAGATGCAACCGGAGCAGGAGTTACAACTGGTGCTGCAGTTACAACTGGTGCTGAAACGGTTGTTTTGCTAGTTTTTTTTGATGCTGCTTTTTGTCTAGCTTGTTCAGCCTCTTTTTGTCTAGCTTGTTCGGCTTCTTTTTGTCTAGCTTGTTCAGCAGCTTCTTGTCGTTCACGTTCTTCAGCTTCTTTTTTCTTGCGGGCAATTTCAGCTTGACGGGCAACTTCTATTATACGTGCTTGTTCTTCTACTATTTTAGCTTCAACGTTTTTGCTAATTTCGTATACATGATTATGTTCATCTTCAAGTTCAGTTTTTTCTTGTTTAAAAGTCTCTTGTTCTTTTTCTAGTTGATCTACTAATTTATCTTTAGCAACTTTTTGAGAATTAAGACTTTCTTTAAGGATTAGTAACTTGTCGTGGCTTTGTTGTTGTTTAGAAAGCTTTTCTTCAACTAAACTCTTTTGCTCATCTAGTGAATTTATATCAATAGCTTGCTCTTCTATAATTTTACGATCAGCATCCATAAGAGTATTGACAGCAGAGAAACGGTCAATAAAATCCGTAAAACTACTTGCACCAAGTAAAACGTCCAAATAATTTACAGAACCGCCACTTTGTTGAACTGCACGTAGTCGTTCTTTTATTAGTTCATCACGTTCGGCAATCTTTTTTTCTAATACTTTAATAGATTCGTGTAATTCATCAATTTCCTTATTTGTTCGCTCAATATCACCTAGTAGGCTATCAACCTCACTATTTGTTTCAATAATTTTATTATCAAGCGTTTGAATTTGAGCATGTATCTTTTCTTGTGTTGTTTGATTTTGAGATATATCGCCTTTTTTCTGGATAATTGAAGAATTCAATTGGTTCTTTTTTTCCTCCAATTGTTTATACTCATTTTGCAAATTATTTAATGAGTTCGCCAATGCAGTTGGTTGTGTCATGAATATTGAAGACCCCAACACTGTCGCTATGGTTACTAACAAAAACTTAGATTGTTTCTTTCTCATGTTCGGCCCCTTCCAAAATCGTGTTATACGCGTAAAAACTTTCGAACTGACATAAAACTTCCCCATATGCCAATAAAAATTCCCATTAATAAAATGAGACCGTTGACTTGGAACAAGAATGGAGTTAGTGGTAATAAATTAAATAATTCACCTTCTAAATAGGGTTGAACTACTGTATATAAATTGTAATAAAGTAGAGTAACGAGTGTGATTGGTAAAATTGCACCCAATATGCCAATCCACATTCCTTCTAACACGAATGGAATTCGAACAAACCAATTTGTAGCACCTACTAGTTTCATAATTTCAATTTCGCGACTACGCGCTAAAATTGTAATACGAATGGTGTTTGAAATTAAAAACATCGCAGTAAATAGTAAGGCTCCAATCAAGACTAAACCGACATTTCGGGCACCATTTAAAAAACTAAATAGCTTTTCAATCTTTCCTTCACCATACTCTACTGAATATGTATTATCGAGACGATCAATGCGTTCAGCTACTTTTATTGTATCTTGAGGGTCTAAAGCTTTCACATAATATGCTGCACGGAGCGGATTATTTTGATCCGATAACCCCATATTTTTACCGAAGTCTTTAATTAAGTCTTTAAGTTCATTTTCTTTTGTTGAATAAACAACCGATCCTACACCATTTACTTTATT
>NZ_AMGD01000060.1:0-22777 GCF_000297555.1 Paenisporosarcina sp. TG-14 | reverse complement strand
TTTCCGTTCCGAGCGGACGCGTTCCGTGGGGCGTGCGGTGAGCCTCCTCGTCGCGAAAACCGCGCTACTGTGGGGTCTCACCTGTCACGCTAATCCCACCGGAGTCGCCGCTCTGCACTCCAATCAGCTAAGAGAATATAGGAAACATAAGTTCAAAGAGATATGGAAAACAAGGGAGATTCCTTGTAGAATAAAAGTCGACCAAAACCATCATCCAGGAGGGAACTCACTTGTTACATGAATGCGGGCTATGTGAGTGTCATCAAAGAGTTATTTTCGCAAGCGAAGATTATCATTAATCCATTTCATCTAGTTCAATTAATGAATCGCTAATAAATAAATGTCGTATTACTATCATGAATAAACTTAAAAAATATCCTCATGATAATAGGAAGAAATACCATCGCCTGAAGCGTTACTGGAAGCTACTCCTTTAAAAACGTTAGGGAAAATCTTTCGTTCATAGAAAACAGCTTTATTACCCTTACAATAACGAAAGAATTGAAGGGACTAACAATAAAATCAAAGTATAGAATCGTGTCGCTTATGGATATAGAAATTTTCAGAATTACAAAAACCGTATTAACACTTTAAATTAAAACCAGCTGATAAACAAAGCGAACAAAAACAATTCCGCTCAAAAGCAGCATAATCCTACTTTTAAGAATGCACTGCATCAGGCAATTTATATATTCTTATCCAATTTAGTTGCTTGGAGTGCAAGATAGCGAGAAAACATGTGCTCCTGCGGTTACTCGTCGCAAAGATATTGGACGAATGACAGTTCGTCCAATATCTTTCCAGCGGAAAAAGCGCGATCTGAGGACCCCACAGGAGCACAATGGAACGAAGGCTAAGTACGCCACCTCGTGTGGCAACGCCTACGTGACCAACATCCTGTTGGCCTGAGGAGGCTGAAGCCGTGCCCACCGAAAGCGTCCATCTGTTTCTGTTTCTGCATCGCTTTGCTAGCTTCGAAACATGGTAGTGATTTGCATCGCTTTGCTAGCTTTGAAACATGAAAGTGCGCTGGAACGGAAAGCAACGGGATACTTGACTAATCGTAAGAAAAGACTGTCTAGAAAGTAAATGAAAAAAAGGAAAGTTCACATATTAGTGAACTTTCCTTTTCGAATTTAAGAACTATTATTGTTAAGCGTCGACAGTCGTCGCATCTTCTTTTCTTACTTGTATCATTTCAGCTTCTGACAGTTTAGCAATTGTGAATCCTGTCATTGCATAAATGATTGAAATAATTGGAACAACAAAGTTCAGAACTGCATAGGGAGCATAGTCAAAGGCATGAACGCCTAGTGTACCTAGAATAAATACACCACAAGTATTCCATGGAATGAAAACGGATGTCAAAGTTCCACCATCTTCAAGCGCTCGTGATAAATTTTTCGAGTGAAGGCCTTTGTCGCGGTACGTTTTTGCATACATCCGTGCAGGTACCACGATGGATATGTATTGCTCTGAACAAGTAGCATTAGTAGCAAAACACGAGACAACCGTTGAAGCAACAATACTTCCGGCAGACTTCGCATATTTTAAAATTTGATTGACAATCGCTTTAAGCATTCCGGTATTTTCAAGAATTCCCCCGAAAGTCATGGCCACAATCGTCATTGAAACTGTATACATCATCGAGTCCAATCCGCCACGATTAAACAAATTGTCAACCATTTCATTACCGGTTTCAATAGCGAAACCGCTTTGAAGAGCGCCAACAGCACCTGATATGGAGCCACCTTGAATGATAATCTGTGATAAGAATCCAAGTGAAATTCCTACTATTAACGCTGGAATTGCAGGTACTTTTTTGGCAACTAAGATAATGACTAGTAAAGGAATTAATAACAGAAATGGTGAAATAACAAAGCTTTCCTTCAAAACACTTATAGTTTGACCGATATCAGCTGTATCTACCCCGTCTTTTCCAAACTTCCTACCAAGGATGAAATAAACTATTAGTGCAATAGTAATACCTGGAATTGTGGTATAGAGCATATGTTTGATATGTACAAATAAATCTGTATTCGTTAAACCAGCTGCTAGATTCGTAGTATCTGAAAGAGGTGATAACTTATCCCCGAAATATGCCCCGGAAATAATAGCACCAGCTATCATCGGTGCGGGGATACCCATACTTAATCCAATCCCCATACCAGCGACACCAATTGTTCCCATTGTCGACCATGAACTCCCAATTGCTAATGATACAATCGCACATATTGCCGTAATCGATACTAGGAACAGTGATGGTGTGATAATGTTCAATCCATAATAAATCATCGTCGCAACAACGCCGCCACCGATCCAAGAACCAATTGTTAAACCAACGAGAATGATGATAATGACAGCGGGTAATGCGAGACGAATTCCCTTATACATCGCTTCTTCGATTTCTTTCCATGTATATCCACTGCGCCATGCAACGAGAGCCGCTACGCAAGTCCCTACAATAAGTGGAATATGCGGTCCTTGTTCAAGTTTTACAATCGTAAAATACATGACTGCAATCATGATAACCAGTGGAATAATTGCTACCTTAAATGACATTTCTTTTTTCATAATTGTTTCCCCCAACCCCAAATTTCGATCGTGCAGTTCGATACACAAAAACCTCTATTTATGAATTGTGTAGATAATTTAAAATTGTCGCTAAATAGACGGTAATCATATAATAAATCAATCTTCATATGTACGTCAATGTGAATTTTTTACTATTTAAACATAATAAATTTAGAAATAATTATGGTCAAAGTTGAAGACTTAATTAGTTGAATCCATAAAAGGGAACCACTGACAAACTTCTTGTGAATCAACAAGTATATTAATTTTAAGTGAAGGACTAGGATATTATAAAAATATTTTTAAAATAGTGTTCCTTTTCAAAAGGTACGATTAATTGCTGGCTTTTCAATGAAAATTGTGGTGAGCGATGGGTCAGTTGGAAAATTTGGAGTTCAAGTTGGGAAAACGGGAGTCCAAGTTAGAATTTTTGGAGTCCAAGTTGGAAAAATCACGCTCCAAGATGGAATAGATAAAATATGGAAGTAGATAATGCAAATTCCTAAGGGTAGAGGTATTGGGAGATCTCTTAATTGAATAAGAAAATAGTGTTTTTTTGAGTCACTCCCAAAAAACAGCTACTGAAAAATAAAATTGTTTTAGTAATTTAAAAAATAGAAAGAGATATTCCCTATGAAAATTCTATATAAGATTACTGTTTAAGAAATTCTGTTTTTTCGCATACTGTTAGGCAGAAGGAGTGAAAACGGTGGATTTAGGTAATAGTTCAAAGATTAATATTTCCCTACTCACGATTGTTACCATAGTTTTAATATGGTCAGTTTATAAGCCGGCAGAATATTTGACATGGATTGCGGAAGTTGCTCCTGGCGTTGTTGTAATAATCATTGCAATTGTAACTTACAATAGGTTTCGTCTGACTGTACTCTCTTATTTTATAGTAGCCATTTTATCAATTCTTACGTTTATTGGAGGTCACTACACCTACGATGATGTCCCCCTTTTTAATTGGATAGAGAATACTTTTGATTTACAACGAAATCACTATGATCGTTTTGGTCATTTTCTAAAAGGTTTAGGTGCAATTGTTGTAAGAGAAATATTAATACGTAATACACAACTAACTAAAGGGGCTTGGTTGTTCGGCATCACAACTAGTATTATGCTAGCCGTAGCTGCATTTTATGAAATCATTGAATGGTTGAGCACTAAGTTGCCGAATAGAGAAGATGGGACAAAAGAATTTTTAGGAATGCAAGGGGATATATGGGACGCACAATGGGATATGACATTTGCTTTAGTAGGAAGTATTATAGCGTTACTTATTTTTTCAAGACAACATGATAAATTGCTAAAAAAACTAAGCGATTCATGAGATGTTCACTCGTGTAATTTAGACCAAGTAAAGAGTTTCAAATCATAATAATTTAAGGCTCTTTACTTGATTTCCGTGATATAATAGTTAATAAATCAGAATAAAGAGAATTTAAATATACATAGCAAATAAACAAAATTATATTAAAAGAATTTGAGAAGGTCTATTTCGATGCAGTTGCTGAATATAATGAAGTAATCCTGAAAATTAAACAAATGGCGTTAATTGAAAGATGAATTCGTTCGAAATAATGTTCCTTACTATATAAATTTAAAGTAGATAGGATGGGGGAGTGAAATGAAGAGAGTAGTTAATTGGTTATTACCTATGACTTTGGTTGTCGGAGGATCTTTATATTTGTCTACATTTTTTTCCTATCGTTCTTCTGATTTTTACAATTTTCCAATACCTAAAAGTGCTGAACTGTTGCAAGAAAGTGAAGATGCAAAAATCTATGACTGGTCCCGTGCAACCAAAGAAAAGGGCATACCCTTTGGCTATGAAATAGTTCTTAAAGTGAATGGGTGGGAAAAAAGAGAGATAGAAGGTGCTTCAGTTTTTTATACAAAACGCAATCATCAAATCAATATCATTCCTCAAACTAAGCAATTAACTATCCGTAAAATGAAATAGATAGAAAAAGCATATGTAAGTTGGATTTCATTCGTTATTACACTGATCAAGGAAAATCAATACATCACAATAAACCACACAAGCAATTGCTTGTGTGGTTTTAATCTAAAATGCCAAGTTCTAATACTCTTAATAGGTTTTGTTAATAGTGGAAAGCATCTTAGTAAATTAAAGTTCTCTTAATTACTTTGCAAATTCTGGCACTAATATTTGGCTGAAATCAGTAGTATTTAAATGTTCGTGGATTTCGTATAACATTCCTTTATTTTGATAGTATCGGAATACAGAAACTTGATTATCTAATAAAATGTCTTCAATACATTCCAACTCTAAGTTGTAATGCACACTGACGTTGACATGTTTACTGGTATATGTAATTTCTAAAACAAATTCCATTCGATCTAGAAAACGAGTAACTGCCATTTGTGAGTTCTTCCAAAACGGTATTGAGTTATAAGTTTGCATTGTGTTCAACTCCCCTTTTAAAAGAAGTATTTACATGATAATGGGAATTAATACAATTACAACAAAAATAATTACCAAAAGAGCCCTTTTAATTTTATTAGAAGTTCTTTTTATGTGTTAGAAAGGATTTTATTAGGGAGAGGAAAACGTTTAGTGGCAGTAATTCAAAAGAATTTTTAGCAAGACTTCTGCTGTTAATCTGAGGATTGTAGACGAACGGATATCAGTTTCAATGAAGGGGTAGTGGTTGATTTATTTTTATCGGAAGAACTCTTTTCAGAAACGCCTCATCCCTATACAAAAATGTGGGTAGAAGCAAGTATTCGTACACATTTATTTCTAATTAATGAAGTAAGCCCAGTGAGAAAACAATTTCTCTCTGGGGAGTGAATTGAACTCTTCTTGGTATGTCAGTTAAACCTCAAAATATAAATACTTATGGAGACTGCAGCCGGGGTTAAATGCACTCTTGCATGAAGGACATGAAGATTCACAAGATAAATATTCATTTACGCTAAGCTCATATCCGCAAGTACCGCACAAAACTGCTTTTTTATGAAATTGAGCTACTGGCCAAACTTGTGGTGTGTCGCAACCTTCTTCTTCATGACAGGAGAAACAAGGAAAATACGTATCGCAACAATAAAATTTGATAGCAATTCGATCAATTACAGTATGATAATGCAAGCAACGAGTCTCTTTGTCGATATCATTTCCTTTCACGAGGTGTCCATGAATGAGCATCTATTAAAACTCCTTTAAATTAAGTTGATTAACGTCATTTAACCATAATTTGTTTAGTGTGTCACGGGTATTAGTTGAGGCAACTGAGCTGTTTAGGTAACTTATTTTTTAATTTCAGATGATATGGATGAATGAGCAGGAATATACAGGCTATTGTGTCGAAATAGATATAAGGTGATGATATTCATCGCGTTGATGCAATAAAGCAGTAGAACAATCTTCTCCACTAATTATAAATTTGTTTAGTCATCTTTGTGAAATTGAAAGGGGTGTTACTAATGCAGGTACGAATTAAAGATAAACCAGAGTTTCGAATTATTGGCGTGAAACGAACATTCTCATGTGACAATGGAGAAAATAAGATTGAAATCCCAAAGATGTGGGATGAGGTACATCAAAATGGAATAAATGATGAATTGACGAAACTTAATAGTGGTGAAGTGAAAGGGTTGCTTGGTGTTTGCCGGGTGATGGATTCAGCTCAAAATACAATGGAATATTGGATTGCGACGGCGTATAACGGAGAAGAAAATACACATCATTATGAACGCTTAGACATTCCCTCTGCCACGTATGCTGTTTTTGGAATAGTAGGTCCAATGCCGCAAGCGATGCAATCGATGTGGGAAAAAATCTACAGTGAATGGTTCCCAGCAAGTGCATTTCGTCCGAGCGGGTCGCCTGAATTGGAAGTATATATGAATGACGATGCCAGTAAGGAAGACTACTATTCAGAAATCTGGATTCCGATTGTGGAGAAGAAAATGGTACACATACCTGTGACAATTCATTGAAGATGAAGTTAATAAAAATAAGGTAACGAGATAATTTCACTGTACACCATACCCTTAGGCTCTCTATAATAAATGATGTAGTAAGTAGGAGGGTATAATATGATTAAAAAACCACTTAAGCGGTTTCGTTTCATGGGATTATTAGAAGGTAGTTCTTTATTAATCTTGGTATTCTTGGCAATGCCTTTAAAATATTTCTTTGGTCTTCCAGAAGCAGTAGCAGTTGTCGGGGCAATTCATGGCTTTTTATTTGTAACGTATTGTTTAGCCATTGCATATATGACTTTTATTGTGAAATGGCCATTTCTCTATAGTGTGATTGCGGTTATCGTTGCTTTCATACCGTTTGGTAATTTACTATTTGATCGTCGACTTCAAAAACTAGAAACAGCGTAAGCACCTTAGGAATTCATTTCCTAGAGGTGTTTTTTTTTGTGCATATCATCTGATGAGAGCAAAAGAAGATACTAGCTGTTTATCAAATACATCCTATTGATAAAAGTATTAGAGAATACATACACTTTAAGAAGAACTTACTTAGATGAAGATGAGCATCATGGAGTGGTTGTGAGAAACTGTAACTTCAAATGAATGATTTACTGTTGTTACATGGAGTGGATATTAAATATATATAACTATTTAAAAATGAATAATAGAGGGTGAAGCGTTGGCTGTTCTTATTGAAAAGGCATTAATTTTGATGGTTATATTGAGACTGTTATCAGGAAGTATAGAGGTATCGGCTGCGTTGTTGATGTTTAAACTAAATGACTTAGAAAAAGCCTTGTATATCAATTCTCTTCTTGCATTGGTAGGTCCAGTTGTGTTGATCATCACGACAGGTATTGGATTATATGGTCTCACTGAAAAAATTTCCCTGTTAAGAATCATATGCCTCTTTAGTGGAATCTTACTTATACTTTTTAGTTTGAAAGCTAAATAATATAGGTTTTAATAAGAATATGTACGGGAAATTTAAATCTACATAGAACAAGATCGAACAGAGGAAATTATTGTTCGGTCTTTTAACGTTTTTAGTATATAATTTACACAAATTTAAGTACTTTAATATAATTTAGGTTTGACTGGTGCAACTATTGCCTTAACTGGTGCAACTTTCGCGGTGACTGGGGCAACAATTGTCTTGACTGGTGCAACTTTCGAGATGATTGGTGCAACTAACCAATTATCTCCTAATTATAGTAGTATTCCTCAATGAAATAGACCCCAATATTGATAGTAATAAATAATACTTCTTCCTCTCGTCCACAAAGATGAGTTTGGGTTGTAAAACTGGTCCGACAAGCAATTGATTGGAGACACGTACTTGGATGGGACAATCATTCGAAAGACAAGTCGGTTGGAATGTTCATTCGTACATCGAGTGGCAATGATTTTCTCGCTCCTGTCTCCATTAATGATCATGATTAAAACGTTCAAGAATGCGCTCAGTGAATTAATCAAATACAACCATTTCTAGTTTCTATTGAAATTAGAAATGGCTTTTTTGTGTGCAATAAAAGTGAGATACCCCTTACATGACCAAATTCCATCTTCCATCAAAGTTATCATGTATACTTATACTTATTTTGGAAATCTCATTCAGTTTAATATTAGAGTAAAATATAAGTAAGATATCTATTGAAATACATGACCAGATGAAATACGAGAGGAGCTCATTATGAAAATATTTCACACTGCCGATTGGCATTTAGGAAAGCTTGTTCAGGGTGTTTCCATGACAGACGAACAACGATTTGTGTTGCAACAATTTACTGAAGCGATTGCTGAGGAAAAACCAGATGCAGTCGTCATTGCGGGGGATTTATATGACCGAGCAGTGCCTCCAACGGACGCTGTTAATTTGTTAGACGAGGTACTTGAAACGATTGTCTTAAAATTAAAAACGCCAGTCATCGCGGTTTCTGGGAATCATGATAGCCCAGGTCGTTTGAATTTTGGTAGCCGAATGATGAAATCGAATGGTCTTTATATTACGGGTCAACTAAAGAAGGATATGGAACCAATTGTGATTCAAGATGAGTTTGGTGAAATTCATTTTCATTTAGTGCCTTACGCTGATCCATCTCAAGTTCGTCATGTATTAGAAGATGAAGAAATTCGTACGCATGACGATGCAATGAAGAAAATGGTCGCACATATTGAGTCCACAATGGATTCTTCTAAAAGACATGTGTTGGTAGGACATGCTTTTGTGACACCTCACGGGGAAGAAGAGGAGAATACGAGTGATTCGGAACGGCCGCTTGCAATTGGTGGAGCAGAGTATGTAAGTGCTTCATATTTTAAAAAGTTTCACTACACGGCATTCGGACATTTGCATCAAGCACATTATGTGTTAAATGAGACGATTCGTTATTCTGGTTCTCCTTTGAAGTACTCGATTTCAGAAGAGCATCATCAAAAAGGATTCCATATCGTTCAAATGGACGAGCTTGGAAACGTCAGTGTAGAAAAACGTTTACTGACACCTAATCGAGATATTCGCACGGTTGAAGGGAAAATGGAAGACATTTTACTTCAAGAGATGAATGACGATTATGTGTTTGTAAAACTGCTGGATGAAACGCCGATTTTATTCCCAATGGAAAAGATACGTTCTGTTTATCCAAATGCGATGCACGTAGAACGTAAACTAGTGTCCGCTAAGAAGGACAATGAAGAAAGTACGGTAGGATCACGTCGTAAAATGGACGACTTAGCGCTATTTAACGCCTTCTACGAAGAAGTAAAAGGGGTACAGGCATCTGAGGAAACAGAGAATATTTTTAAAGAAGTACTTCAAGAATTTTTACTTGAGCAACAGGAAATCACAAGCCCAGATAAGAAAGTAGGGCTAAAAATATGAGACCCATCAGCTTAAAGATGACCGCTTTTGGTCCTTATAAACATACAGAAACAATTGATTTTAACGAGCTGCAGGGAAACCAGTTATTTGTAATATCAGGTAGCACTGGAGCTGGAAAAACAACTATTTTTGATGGAATCTGCTTTGCACTTTATGGGTTGGCAAGTGGCTCGGACCGCAGTGAATCACGTATTATGCGTAGTGACTTTGCAGAGGACAATGTCCATACAGCTGTAGAACTAGAATTTGAAATTCATAATAGGACGTATCGAATCCTTCGCCAAATGGGACATGTGAAAAAAGGCAATAAAGGATCCACCGGCGAAAAATATGAGTTTTATGAAAAATTAGTAGACCGTGAAGTTCCGTGTGTTGAACGACAGATCGTCTCAGAAATTAATGTGAAAGTCGAAGAGATTATTGGACTAACGCAAAATCAGTTCATCCAAATTGTCATGCTTCCACAAGGAGAATTTCGAAAATTACTAACTTCTGAGACAGAAAATAAAGAAGACATATTACGCAAAATCTTTAAAACAGAGCCCTATAAAATGATTAGTGAACGTCTTAAGAAAAAGAAAACACTTGCTGAAGAAGAACTGAAAATTGAGCAACGTACGACAAATAGTTACATTCAAAATATCGATGCATCGTTTCCAAAACGGGAATCTACCATATTTGAGGTGCTTGCTCAAGATCACTACAATATTCATCAAGTCATTACGGGATTAGAAGAAGAAGCTTCTTATTATGAAGAGAAAATCCGCCAAGATCACTCTAAATACGAAGAAGCTTATCAGAAACACACAACCAAGTCAGCTGATTTTCATCAAGCAAAAAGCTTAAATGAACGTTTTGATGAATGGGAAACAAAGGAACTGAAACTGCAAACTTTGACGGAGCAATTGCCTTTATTCGAAGGCAAAGAGAAGCAACTTGAAAAAGCAGAGCGTGCAAGTATCATCGAAGGAATTGAACGCCACTTTAGAGAACTTCAAAATGAAGTACTTGAGAAACAGCAGCTTTGGAATGGAGCAGTTACTTCAGAGGCTAAAGCGAAGTTGAAGTTGGAGCAGGTCAACCTTCAATATAATGAAGAAGAGAACAAGCAGGAAATTCGAGAAAAATTAAGCGAGTCGCTCGTTCGTTTGAATGATTTCTTGCCAATTGTAAAGGATATGACTTCGAAAGAGTCTGAGTTACAAGTATTACAACGTGAAGTGACCAAATTAACTGCAAACGTTCAGGCAATCGAGCAACAAGTAGTCGCTAAAACTGAATCTGTTACTGTGTTAAAACAGGATATGGATAGACTCGATCATCAGTTGATTCCTTTTGATGATAAACTGCAAAAATTAAGCGAGTTACATGAACAATGCAGGGTGTTAAAAGAGTTTCTTGCAATTCAGCAATCGATGCTAGCATTAAAAGCTGAGACAGATGAAAAAGAACAACAATTTAATGCGGTAAAAATACAGTACATGACGCTTGAAAATGAGTGGTTTGCAAATCAAGCCCGTGTATTGGCGGCTCATTTACATGACGGAGAAGCTTGTCCCGTATGTGGTAGTGAGGAACATCCAAATAAGAAAGAACAAGATCAAACAGTAGCCCCTTCAAAAGAGCAGCTGGAGCAAGCAAAATCTACTTTGGATCGAGTGGACAATGACTATCGAAATGCATTAGCAAAACAAAACGCATTGATTGGGCAACTCTCGAGTAAAGGTGAAGAAGTAGATAGCTTCGGTGTTGGTGTAAAGGATGCTGGTGAGATTTATAAAACATTGGATGAATCTCGTCTTAAACTAGATGTTGAAGTCAGCCAGATGCGAAAAGATAAAGACCAGCTTCGCAAAATAAAACAACAACACCAAGAACAAACACTTATGTTACAGGAGCTAGATGCAAAAAAAGTAGAGACAGCAACAACTCACCAAAAAGCTCAATCAACTTACGAAAAAAGCAAAGCGATATATGAAGACAAGGTACAATCGATTCCGACCGAAGTACGTATTTTATCGCAATTAGAGCAACAAATTCGCGAGGCAAATAAACGTAAAGTTAGTCTCGAAAATGTTTGGAAAGCGGTGCAACAGCAACGACAAGAAGCTAAAGAACAATATTCTTCTTCGGTTTTGACCATAGCGCACACGGAACATGTTTTTCAAGAAACAAAGGCTAAACAAGATAAAGCTGATGTTGCATTTAGCACTGCACTCCAGTCCTCGGCTTTTGAATCAGAAGAAGTTTACCAACAAGCTAAGTTAAGAGATTCAGAGAGAGATTCATTAAAAGAGCAAATTATGGATTTCAAACAAGCTCGACATACTCTGATTGAACAAGTAGCTGACTTGGCAGTAAGACTTGCAAACAAAACGAAAGTGGATTTAAACGATTTGAACAACGAACTCGCTACTTTAAAGCTTGTATATGAAAAAGCTTTACAGGAAGTCAATCAATCAAATGATTATAAAAAAGCTGCGAGCAATCTAGTCACTAACATAATGGCCTCTAGTAAAAAAGCCATTGTGAAAGAACAACAGTTCAATCAAATCACTGACTTATATGATGTGATTAGAGGTCAAAATAGCTTGAAGATTTCATTTGAGCGATACTTGCAAATTGAATACCTCGAACAAATCATTGTTTCAGCAAATGAGCGATTAAAGAACTTATCGAATGGTCAATTCCATTTAATTCGAAGTGAACGCCAAGAATCAAGAGGGAAACAAAGTGGATTAGGATTAGACGTCTATGATGCTTATACCGGTCAAACACGAGATGTCAAAACGCTTTCCGGTGGAGAGAAATTTAACGCTTCATTGTGCCTGGCACTTGGTATGGCAGATGTCATTCAAAGCTTCCAAGGCAATGTTTCTATCGACACTATGTTTATTGACGAAGGATTTGGTTCATTGGATGAAGAATCCTTGAATAAATCAATTGATACACTGATTGATCTTCAAAAATCAGGCCGTATGATTGGTGTCATTTCTCATGTTCAAGAATTAAAAACAGCCATTCCAGCGATTTTAGAAGTGAAAAAATCGAAAGAAGGCTATAGCGAGACCAGATTTATTATTAAGTAATAATAACTATGACAAAAAAGCATGTTTTTTATTGAGAATGTCAGGTTAAAATACCCTGAGTAAATTCTTTGGTTTGCATAACACATACCCCCTTTACATATGGATATACATGAAAGGGGAATGTTTTATTGACCAAAATCATTGTCGATGAGTCATTAATCGAGCTTCACTTTTGGCTTCAAATATTAGGAGATCATAGCAGATTCATTCATGATTCTTTGGCACCAAGTGAAGAAAAGTATATAAATGGAGCGAATTCTTTTACAAAACGTTTTGATAAGTTACTTCACAATTCAAAGCAAGTATTAGATGAACAATCCCTAGTATCACTACTTGAGAAAGCAAAGATCTTAAGCGAAGAGATTCGTGCATTCAAATTGGACTTGATCAAAGAGCATTTGGTAGGGAAAATAAAGATTTCACTTTCTCCATCTTTTATTAATCATATGGTCAATGAAGTAGAAGAAGCTATTCGTATTTTCTCTTATTTAGAAAAAGGTCAGATGCCACCAGTTGTTCATTCCTTGCATCATGACTTGTTATGGTTGTTAGACGCAGCTGGCCATGCCGGTGCAATTGACGTCAATCTTGATCAGGCTGAAAAACAGCTGAAGTATAAAGGAAGAAAGTTCACAAAAGATTGGGAAGAGTTCTATTTAAAAGCGGTGGAGCTTGCTGGGTATTTACGAACAAACATAATTGAATTCCCTGCATTGGCTAAATTTCACAATGATATTCAAATGGAAATGATAATATTTAAGACTTTTTTACGTGAGTTAGAAGAGATGGAGTTAAAGAAAGAAACGCTTGGTACTCTTGCTCCTTTAATGGCTGACCATATGGCGCGAGAAGAATGTTATTATTTAAAGAAATTGGCAGAAACAACCGCTTTGTCTCCTCCAACATGCGATCCAACAAAGCCGCGTACAGAAGTGTAGAACTTTAGATTGGGTTTTTGATAATGTCGGAAGAAGTTTTCCAAATACCAAAGAAATATGTAAAAAAGATATTGCCTTCAAATTAAGGAATATCTTTTTTTTTGCTTTTTAACACTTATTTTATTATTAAAAGGTTTTTTTACAATTTATTTTAATTCCTTATATGTATTTAATTTATATGAATAGTAGGAACAGACTCCATATAGAGTTTGTTCCTTTTCCCATTAGAGGAAAAAAGATGGAACTGAAAAAAAGGTGTTTCTGAAGTGAAGATGATGAGAAGCTCATTGAGGAACAACCTGGCAGCAATTAAGACTTGAGCAGACTCAAATCTTAGCGTGGTAGAGTTGATGAAACGTTGGTTGGACATCTATATCCAGGTGGTGATTCTATTATTGCCATGGACGAGCTCTGACTATAAAATTTAAAAACTGATTCGGTATTGGTCTAGGGGAAACACTTTGCTTCCTTCTAGCTACAAGGGAAAGGTCTATCTGTAAAGAACTACTAACAGTAAGTGACCTCTATTATGGAGAGGCTTACTGTTATTTAAGTCCACTAAAATAGTATTATCTGGAATGTTCGTAATCTTTACGCGCATCAACTTTTTGTGTCAACTTTGCAAATTTCTTAGAAGTATACATTTCCAGGTCTGCGGAGTTGATTAATGTTTCAAAAGTCTCCCCATTATCAGGATAAATAGCAAAGCCAACAGATGCTTTAATTGAAGTGGATTCAGAAATCTTGATTTTTTTAAACTCTTGATGGAGACCTTCACCATATGTCGATGTAAAATTGCCATCAATATTAGGAACTACCACAACAAATTCATCTCCACCCCAACGTGCAACCAAATCTCCCTTTGAAGTATAGCGTTTTAGGAGAGAAGCAAATTCAATAAGTAGTTCATCGCCTTTGTGATGTCCAAATGTATCGTTAAATACTTTAAAGTCGTTAATATCAATCATCACGATACCAATTTGACCATTCACCCTCTTTACTTTACGTGCTAGCAATTGAAATTGTTTTTCAACGATCCTTCTATTATATGTATTCGTTAAAGGATCAATCTCAGAATAAAACTTTGCTTTATCATATTGCTTTCCAGCCCACCAAGGGATGATTATAAAAAAGGGTGCAAATATAAATAAATTCATGTCACTAGTAATTCCTAAATATAGATGGTAATAATAATATCTAAGGATATTAAATAAGACCACAATTCCAACTGCATAAAATCTACCGCTATATTTCAAGTAATCCACCCCTATTCTTATGGTGTGAAGAGTCATATTCTGATATTCAAGGATACTTTGTGCAAGATACTCAAAGTATAGTAACAAGTAAAATTACTTCCTGATTAATTCAGTCAAGTTGTTTATTAATAGCTATATTATACTAGATGTATTTAGCATAATATAGTGCAGAGTGTTCATACATATGAAATCATTAAGAAAGAGGTAAGAGAGTAATGAATTTCACTCCATTTCCAACTATTGAGACAAAGAATTTGTTGCTAAGAAAAATGAGTCAACTTGATTTGATTGACTTGTTTGAAATGAGAAAAGATTCTAGCATGCATGAATATACAGATACACTAGTAGAGGGAAATATAGACGAAACAAAAGCCTATATTGAAAAGATGAATATAGGTGTGGATGATAATAAATGGATTATATGGGCAATTGAACATAGACAATCGACTAAAGTGATTGGAACTATTTGTATCTGGAATCTTAACGAGGAAGAGAAAAGTGGAGAATTAGGGTATGGAATTATCCCTAGATTTCAAGGTCAAGGACTAATGAGAGAAGCGTTAGTACATGCTGTTGAATATGGTTTTAACGTCATGAAGTTAAAATTTCTTGATGCATATACAGAAGAGAACAATGATAAATCAATTAAACTTTTGGAAACATGTAAATTTACTGAGATTAGTAGAGTGGATGAAGACGGATACTCTAAAAGTCAGACATTTCGAATGGTTGTTTATCGATTGATGGCTTAACTTAATACGTACGGCAACCAAAAAAACAGTATGTAATAGATTAGAGATACTTGTATTTTTTGGTGCGTACAATTTAGCTATTGATGTAATATGTTACCATTGCAAGTATTATTTAAACTTTGCATATAGGATCGGAGGGGATTCAATATGACCGAAGGATGGAAACTAAACGAAGGAATAGCTAGTTATCATCACGTTTCTGAAGATCAATTGTGGTCGGTCATCATGAAAACTCTTTCATCTCAAACGGTGAAAACGACTTCATATAAGTTTGCCTTACTACGCGCGATTCTAGAGAATCTGTATAAAACAAATAAAGATTTAGAAGTAAGTTTTAATCAACTATCTGAATCATTTGCAAAACTTTATTGGAATTTAGTCATTCGCAATGGGTATTCGCAAGGACATCAGGCTCAAATTGAAAAAGAGTTAAAGAAATTTCAAGTTGAATGGCAAATTCCAAGTGGAGTGTCATTTGATTCACTTCAAGAAAGTCATCAGTTTGAATTGATTAAACGAATTGAAAGTAAAGTAATTAGAAAGTATGTAGTTGGAGCGTTATTTGCAAATACAGAAGGACTAGTTTACGGTTTTGCAAAGAAAGAAAGGAAGCTCACAATCACGACCGGAGCTTATGAGTTTTTATTGAAGTATCAAACGAATATTTTTAAGTTAAATAACTATGAGCTCGCAAAGTTTTTGCAAAACAAGAATCCGCATTTAACGAAAGGGATTTTGCTTGAGGAAATTGAAAACATAACTCAGCGTGAATCCTTGCAGCAATTTCAACAGATGATTGTGACGCACTCTGGAAGTACCTGCTTTTATACGGATCGACCTTTACAAGTCGCAAAACGTTTGATTGCTGTAGATCATTTTGTACCTTGGAGCTTTGTTCATAGTGATGAATTGTGGAATTTCGTCCTCACGTCTTCTTCTCTTAATTCAAGCAAAGGGAGCAAATTACCTGCAGAGCGCTATTTAAATAAACTAGATGTGCGAAACCAATTATTTAAGAAAACGGGCGACGTTTATGTTAAACAAGTAATGGAGACCTACGATTTCCGTCAGTTTGTGAAGCTTTATGAATATGCAGAGTTGAATGGCTTTGAAAAGGGATGGGCTCCTTGATAAAGAAATCCAGTAACTTTAAAAGTTACTGGATTTTGTGTATGTGTGATTGTATTAGAAATATACAGTAGTTTCAGTAGTGTTGAAAATCGGGTACTTGTATCATGCTCAAAATGGGTTTAAATTCATTATTTCTTATACTGAATTTTCATTTTTGTCAGATGACGTTTCCTCATTTTTTTCCTCTGTATCCAAATGATAAATAGGAGCACCTTCACCTATCATATCTAGAGAAGCCATAAAATCTTTGTTTCGACGCAACTCCATTTCCTTTTGGTCCAAGTTGTCAGAATTCATCATCATGTCCTCTCTGTGTTTTTTATAGTATATTAAATTTTTCATAAATTATTAAAGGGAATTAAAAATCGATCGTGAATTTATCGGAGAAAAGTGTAAGGCAACTGCCATCAGAGTATTTGTTCAGAGAAGAAATGAGCTAAACCTTGAAACCTAAACTGTCGAAGTAAAATCTTCACAACTAAGGTTTTCGGAGTACTTTGTATAGCATATTTTTCCGCAAGATTGTTTTTGGAAAGAGTGTGATATGACTTGTTACACCAATCGTTTGTTCATTCCTATCAGCGGGTACTCTTAAAAGAATCTTGAAAATTCAGTTGATGAGTTGAAGAATATGGACGAGGAGTTTGCTTTGATTCTTGCGATACAACAGAAGACAATTGATTTGTTATCGATTAAATCCATTGAGTTAGAGGCTCAAACTAGATGGGGTTATAAAATTTTAATATAAGATAACGAAACCCAGCGATTAGTTCAGATGCTGGATTTCGTTTTGTAACTATAATTTCATAAGTTTTTTCTTGTGAGTTAGTTATTCACGATTAATGTTTTTTATTAATTTTACTGACAATAAAGAACGTAATGACAGCAGTGGTCGCATTTAAAAAAGTTCCCCACAGTAAGTCCACGACCGTGATGATAATAGGCCAATCTTTTAACGTAGCAAGGTTTGTTAAATCGTAAGTTGCATATGTAATTAATCCGAAAAATCCACCTGCGAACAGTGCGTAAGTCCAACTGTTTTTTTCAAGAGCAGGGCGAATGACGAAAAAGATTAATCCTGCAATGTATAACAAATAGAAAATCCCCGCAGCTAGCCAGTTGACGTCCTCTTTTAATAGAAACCCGATGTGTTCTTCGTATAAGTTAGTTGAAATAAATGCGAGCCAAACGATGTCGACTAAGAAAAAGACTAATAATGTAATACCATAAATTCCTGCATTTTTCCCCAATTGAATACCCCCATATCCATATCTTTTAATAAACGATTAAGAAGATTTTATCAGATTGGTACGCGGGAAATCGACTAGTATGAATTGAAGGAGCACATTCTAACTTTGAATTTTACTTTCAATAGGGCCTACGTGGTTTTAGCGGTTAGTACTTTTTGTGTAAACGCCTTAACATCGAGTGCAGTTTCTTCACGTTTAACATCCTCTAACATGACATCGCGAAAATATGACACACTTGCCTTCAAAGGCAATTTTAGCAACTTCGTCAATGCCTCTTGATACATGTATACGAACTCGGGGTCAGTATTGCCTCTTTTTAACTCAGCAAAGGATTCGTAAAACTGATCTAGTTTATCTGCAAATTCGAGCAAACGACCTTCAATAGTAGTATCTTTACCTTCTTTCATTCGTTCAAAGAAAACGGGTTGAAATTCAACAGGAATCTCTTCTAAAATAAATTTCTCCATCATTTTTTCTTCAACATGTGAAATCATTTGTTTAAGTTCTGGAGATGCATGTTTGACTGGCGTTTTAATATCTCCAATAAATACTTCGGCGAAATCATGGTTTATTGTCTTTTCATATAAAGATTTCCAATTAACGACTTCACCACTATTTTCTTCAATAGTCGCGAAAAACATGGCATATTGGGATACTTTCCAACTATGTGCTGCTACATTATGTTCTTCAAACTTAAATTTACCAGGACAACGAATAATTCGTTCCAAGTCATTCATGCTCGTAAAAAATCTATGAATACCCATTATTTATCTTCTCCTTTAAGGTAGTGATTTTTTCTCTATTTCTGTCGTGAATTATATCTTTTATTGCTTTTCGTTTCCAGTTTGGAGAGTCATTTCATTTTCGTATACAAATTAGTTAAATCCTATATACGAAAACATTAAATAAGAAATCTCTAGAATTTCAGATGGATATCATTTAAATTCTATCCTTGATTAATATCTCCTGTTTCAAAGAGTATTTCCCTAATGAAAAATTGCATGCTTATTTCACTGTCAAAGAAGGATTAAAAGTTAATAAGGTAGAACAAGTATATAAGACGATACATTAAAAGATACAAGGTAATAATGAATTTTTTTCTTTTATCATTCTTTCTAGAGTATTCAATAAATCTAATTTCGTTAGTATTCATTATTTGGGACAAAAAAATGCTGTCCCTTATTTAAGGACAGCATCTCTTATTACTTTTTCTTTTTATTAACCAATGTTTTCAGTGCAAGTGCGCCAGCCAATACTCCGATAGCTGTGTTTGTGCGTTTGTTGAAGACTTGTTTTACAACAAGATTCAAGTTTTGCGGGCGTTCAGCCAATCTTCTCATAAAGTAAGCGTACCAATCGTCACCAAACGGAACGTATGTGCAGAAATTATAGCCTTGCTTCGCAAGATCAACTTGCATATCTTTACGGAAACCATATAACATCTGGAACTCGAATTTATCGTTAGGGATGTTATTTTCTTTTACGAACTTTTTAACCTGGTCGATAATTCGGTGATCATGTGTTGCAATTGAAGTGAATTTTCCGTGTATTAAATGATACTCAATTAGTTTGATGAAATTTTCATCAATATCTTCTTTTGTTTGAAAAGCATATTCAATTGGCTCTTTGTATGCGCCTTTAACGATGCGCATACGTAAATCTTTATATTTTTCGAGGTCGTCTTGCGCTCGATCGAAGTAGGCCTGAATTACTGTTCCAACATTGTCGTACTCTTTTAATAGATCATCCATTAAGTCAAAAGAAGGCTGTAAATGGTCATAATCTTCCATATCAATATTTATATGCATATTGTATTTGCTTGCAGCAGCTACAATTTCGAGTAAATTCTCATAACAGAAATCATAATCAATATCTAAGCCAAGTTGTGTAGGTTTTAATGAAATATGAGCGTCTACACCATTAGTATGAATACTTTCAATTACTTCAAGAATACTTGCTTTAGCTTCCAACGCTTCTTCTCTTTCGATCGAGTATTCGCCCAAATTATCAATCGTGGCACTAATACCTAATGCATTCAGTTTGCGGATACTTTTAATTGTTTCTTCAACAGTTGTTCCAGCTACTACTGTTTGTGCGCCTAATTTCAAACCATATTTTTTTGCTGCTGTTGTCAATAATTGGTTTTGAGATAAGCTTATAAATACACCTTTTAACATGATTATTCCTCCTGAAAGTGATTCATATATGTCATCTTACATCTGAGATAAAAGGGTAAGAAACACTACTGAGTAACATGTAAATCATGATTACAATTCATTATAATTCTTTTTAATGAACATGCATACATAATCATATTAACTTGTACGGAATTGTATCATAGAAGTGTCCTTATCGGCATTAATTGTTACATAATTATTTTCATTTATTCTAAAAGGACATGACTAATTATATAAAGGAACCTGTCGCTCATATATCGAATAAGACAATATGTTCTTTACGTTTTAATAATAGGAGGAATTCGATGAACTACTTAAACTTAGGGGTAACAGGTTTGCGTGTTTCGAATGTAAGTCTTGGAACGATGGCATTCGGACGTTGGATTGATGAAAAAGCTTCTAAAGAGATTTTAGATACAGCCATTGATGCAGGTATTAACTTAATTGATACGGCTAATTTTTATGGCAAAGGGCAAGATGAATCATTCAAGTACGGCACTGGCGAATGTGAAGAAATTATTGGTCAAGCGTTAAAAGGAAGACGTGACAAAGTAGTTTTGGCAACGAAAGTAGGTTTGCCGATGGGGAAAGATCCTAATGATGCTGGATTGTCTAAATTTCACATGATGCGTGAAGTCGAGAATTCTTTGCGACGACTCCAAACCGACTACATAGATCTATATCAAGTACACCGTTTTGATGATCAAACTCCTCTCGAAGAAACATTGTCTACTTTAACGAATTTGGTTAATCAAGGAAAAGTGCGCTATATCGGATGTTCCAATTATGCAGCTTGGCAAATAGCCAAAGCGTCCGGAATTAGCAAACTTCATGGGTTTGAGCACTTTGTGTCGTCTCAATCTCAATACAATTTATTATCACGAAAAGTTGAAGAAGAATTGGTTCCTTACTGTTTGTCTGAAACGGTGGGACTCTTGGTATATAGTCCGATGGCTCGTGGGATGTTATCAGGTAAATATAAAACTAGTGATGACTCGCCAGAAGGAAGCAGAGCCGCAAAAGGAGAAGAGCTGATTCAGAATTATTTCACAGATGAAAATTTTGAACTGGTTTCTAAATACAAACAACTGTCTACTGAACACGAAGTCAACTTGTCACAATTCTCTTTAGCATGGATTCTTAACCAATCTGCTGTAACTTCTGCGATTGTTGGAGCTAGCAAACCCCATCATATTACGGATGCGGTGCAAATAAGTGACTGGAAATGGTCTGATGAACTGAAAGAAAGTGTGAGTAAGTTGTGATTTGTTACCAATTTCCAATTCCCATATCTAATTGGTGAAATGGAGACGTAAGCAAATATCTTGATGTTCATTTTTGTGCGTTTTATGATGACATAGAGATAGTTTGATTTACGAAAGGAATTTTGTCATGACAATAGAAATTAAGCCAGTGCCACTTTCCGTATTGGATTTAGTTGCAGTACTCGAAGGGCAAACACATAAAGAAGCAATTGGCGATATGGTCAATTTAGCACGACATACTGAACAACTTGGGTATCAGCGCTATTGGTTAACCGAACATCACAATATGCCAGCAGTTATTAGTTCAGCTACTTCGATTTTAATCGGTCATGTTTTGGAGAATACTGAGTCGATACGAGTAGGTTCAGGTGGTATTATGTTACCGAATCACACACCACTTGTTGTTGCCGAACAGTTCGGTACATTAGAAGCCATATATCCAAATAGGGTGGACTTAGGGTTAGGTCGCGCGCCAGGTACGGATATGCGGACTGCTCATGCACTTCGTCGGACGTCGCAAGAAACGGCATTTGCGTTTCCACAAGATGTTGTTGAATTGCAAAATTATTTTAAATCAATAGATCAACAAGGAATGGTTCGTGCTTTTCCAGGTGCAGATGCTAATGTTCCAATCTACATTCTTGGCTCAAGTACGTCAAGTGCAGCTTTGGCGGCTCGATTAGGCTTGCCATATGTATTCGCAGCTCACTTTGCGCCGACACAATTAGAACAAGCATTGCATATTTACCGTAATCAATTTACACCATCTGAATATTTATCTGAACCGTATGTAATGGTTTGTGTAAATGTTGTTGCTGCTGATACAAATGAAGAAGCAAAAAAACTTTCCACTTCAACGGATCGTTTTTATTTAAATGTTGTTAGACGTACAGAAGAGTTATTAAAGCCTCCTGTTGATTCGATGGATGGATTGTGGAATTCTGTTGAGGAAAGCGCTGTGCGCAGTATGTCTGCATATTCATTTAAAGGTGATAAGAGTGCCATTGAGGAGCAGTTGAAAAAATTCTTAGGGACATTCCAAGTCGATGAATTAATAGCGGTCACATACATTTACGATCAACAAGCTAGAAAACGCTCGTATGAACTATTAAAAGAAGTTGTAGACAACCTATAAAAAGAAAATGAAACGGTACTTTGTCGTGGGACTGTCCAGAAAGTCAGTAAAACTGATTTTCTGGACAGTCTTTTTTATATAGTTTTTCAAGTATCCCGTTGCTTTCCGTTCCAGCGCACTTTCATGTTTCGAAGCTAGCGTAGCGATGCAGCTCACTTTCATGTTTCGAAGCTAGCAAAGCGATGCAGAAACAGAAACAGAAGCAGAAACAGAAACAGATGGACGCTTTCCGCGGGCACGGCTTCAGGCCTCCTCGTCGCGAAAAATACGCTCCTGTGGGGTCTTCAGCTCGCGCTTTTCCCGCCATCTTGCACTCCAAGCAACTAAAATTGCACGTTAAAATTCCTGATCCAGTGAAATGCTTAAAAG
>NZ_AMGD01000059.1:0-28759 GCF_000297555.1 Paenisporosarcina sp. TG-14 | reverse complement strand
CATCTGGAACGGAAAGCAACGGGGTACTTGAAAAACTACATAATAATAGAATGCCGTAAAAAAGTAGTTTACTGACTTTCTGGACAGTCCCGCGACAAATAAATAAATCAATTATAGCCGACTAAAATTCTTCACCAACGTCATTTGACAAAGAACCCTGTTTACTCCTGTTCAACACGATTTTATTCCCGTACGCCCAATTTCTCCCACAAAAAATCACGAAGTGGGAATGAAAATTTGTTTGACTTTCGTTCTCGTAATCCATTGCAAACAAGTTTGCGATTTCTGCTATATAACAAAGGCTCTAACGCTTCTAATTTTCTTATGCGAATTCTTCTAACATATTAAAACCAATTATTTCATGTTGACATCCAAATATAGTTTTGTTAATTTAAGAAGTGCGCTTTAGCGCGTTAGCAAACTAAAGGGGATTAAATGTATGAATGCAGTAATTATTGCCGTTTTGATCATGTTAGTCTTGAGCCTACTTCGGGTCAATGTGGTCTTTGCATTATTGATTGGAGCACTGGCAGGCGGATTGAGTGGTGGCTTATCATTTATGGAGACGCTCACTTCATTTACAGATGGCCTTGGTGCAGGAGCTACAATCGCACTTAGTTACGCCATGCTTGGAGGATTCGCGGTGGCAATTTCTAGAACCGGAATTCCACAGCTTCTAGTAAAAGGCATTTTGAAGATTGTTAATAAGGATGGAGAAGCCACGAGAGGGAATTTGGCGAAAGCATTGATCGTCTTTACACTTCTTGCGATGGCAATCTTCTCGCAAAATCTTATTCCAATTCATATAGCGTTTATACCGCTACTCATTCCGCCGATTCTTCACATTTTAAATGAATTGAAAATCGATCGCAGGTTAATTGCAGCAGTGTTGACATTTGGTTTAACGGCTCCATATATTTTACTGCCTTATGGATTTGGATTGATTTTTCATGAAATTATTGGTGTGCAAATGGAACTCGCAGGTTTAGCGATAAATATTGAGGATATTCCAAAAGCGATGGTCATTCCAGTTGCTGGACTGCTAGTTGGTTTGGTAATCGCAGTTTTCGTTTCCTACCGAAATCCACGTGAATATCAGAATAAAATTAGTAGTATAGAAGAAACTCAACGAAAAACGGCTTCAAAAAAAGATGTTTTAGTAACCATCGTCGCTCTATTGGCAGCCTTATACGCTCAAATTCAAACAGAATCAATGATTATTGGAGCGCTAGCGGGAATCTTGGTCCTCTATGTATCTGGAACGATGAAGTGGCGTGAAGCGGACGAAGTATTAACAGAAGGCATGCGTATGATGGCATTTATAGGATTTGTCATGATTACTGCAAATGGCTTTGCTTCCGTTATACAAGAGACTGGAGAAATAGGCTCGCTTGTAGGGAGTGTTTCATCGGTATTAGGTGAAAACAAAGCACTAGCGGCAGCGCTCATGCTTGTAATAGGATTACTAATTACAATTGGAATTGGTTCTTCATTTGCAACGATTCCAATAATAGCTGCTATATTCGTTCCTTTAGCTATGGAGTTTGGGTTTAGTACACTAGCAATCATTGCATTAATAGGAACGGCTGGTGCACTTGGAGATGCGGGATCACCAGCATCAGACAGTACACTTGGTCCAACTGCAGGTTTAAACGCAGATGGTCAACACAATCATATATGGGATACATGTGTACCGACGTTTGTACATTACAACATTCCGTTAATGGTATTCGGTTGGATTGCTGTTATGGTGTTATAGAGAGTAAGAACTTAATGTTCGGACTATTCCTTTTGCTATTGAAAGTAAATAAAATTCGGTATACAATAAGTAAGCATGAAAAAAGAGTTCAGCAAAACACTTGCAATAACCTTTTTCTATATGTATAATGTTGAATGTTGGTCTTTGACTGCTATGATGCGAGAGGTTACCGACACACCCGGCCGCTTTGCCATGGCGGGATGTTGGAAAATTTTCGTTGAGAATGTCTAGTAAATAGGCGAAAAGGAGGAAAAATAATGGCAAAACAAAAAATTCGTATCCGTTTGAAAGCGTATGATCACAGAATTTTAGATCAATCTGCTGAGAAAATTGTGGAAACTGCAAAGCGTTCAGGTGCAAGTGTATCAGGTCCGATTCCACTTCCAACTGAGAAGTCGGTGTACACAGTTCTTCGTGCGGTTCACAAGTACAAAGATTCTCGTGAACAATTCGAAATGCGTACGCATAAACGTTTAATCGATATCGTTAACCCAACACCACAAACTGTTGACTCGTTAATGAAGCTTGACTTACCATCTGGCGTTGATATTGAAATCAAACTTTAATGGTAAACAATAAATAGTAATGAACAAACAATTTTGCAGGAGGTGTGACAAATGACTAAAGGAATCTTAGGTAGAAAAATTGGCATGACGCAAGTATTTGCTGAAAACGGTGACTTAATACCTGTAACTGTAATTGAAGCTTCACCAAACATAGTGCTTCAAAAAAAATCAGTTGAAACAGATGGCTACGAATCAATCCAGTTAGGTTTTGAAGATAAGCGTGAAAAGCTTTCTAACAAACCAGCAAAAGGACATGTAGCGAAAGCGGGCACAACGCCTAAGCGCTTCATTCGTGAATTCCGCAGCTTGAATATAGCTGAGTACGAAGTTGGTCAGGAAGTCAAGGTTGAAAGTTTCACAGAGGGCGATATAGTAGACGTTTCTGGCGTGACAAAAGGTAAAGGTTTCCAAGGTGTTATTAAACGCCACAACCAATCTCGCGGACCTATGGCCCACGGATCTCGTTACCACCGTCGTCCAGGTTCAATGGGACCTGTAGCTCCAAACCGTGTATTTAAACAAAAGAAATTACCTGGTCAAATGGGTGGCTCGATGATCACGATCCAAAACTTAGAAATCGTAAAAGTTGATGCTGATCGTAACTTGCTACTTGTTAAAGGTAATGTTCCTGGTTCTCGTAAAGCATTAGTAGTAGTTAAATCAGCTATTAAAGCTAACTAATTTAAAGAGAAAGGAGGAAACAGGAATGCCAAAGGTATCTTTACTTAGCCAAACAGGTTCATCTGTTGGTGAAATCGAATTAAATGATGCGGTTTTCGGAATCGCTCCAAACAACAATGTATTATTTGATGCAGTAACCTCTCAACGAGCTTCACTACGTCAAGGTAATCATAAAGTTAAAAACCGTTCTGAAGTTGCTGGTGGTGGTCGTAAGCCATGGAAACAAAAAGGAACAGGTCGTGCACGTCAAGGTTCAATTCGTTCTCCACAATGGCGTGGTGGTGGTGTTGTTTTCGGTCCAGTTCCACGTAGCTACAGCTACAAATTACCGAAAAAAGTTCGTCGCTTAGCTCTTCGTTCTGCTCTTTCTGCGAAAGTGTTAGAAGAGAACTTCATCGTTCTTGAAAGCTTAGTGTTCGCTGCACCAAAAACAAAAGATTTCTTGAAAGTGTTGAAAGACCTTTCAATCGCGAAAAAAGCTTTGTTCGTTACAGCTGACCTTGATGAAAGCGTAGCATTATCTGCTCGTAACATCCCAGGTATATCAGTAGTAACAGCAACAGGCATTAATGTTCTTGACTTGCTTGGACATGACAAAATTGTTGTGACAAAAGCTGCAGTTGAAAAAATCGAGGAGGTGCTAGGATAATGGAAGCACGTGATATTATTAAACGTCCGGTCATTACCGAGCGTTCTTCTGAAGTAATGGAAGAGAAAAAGTACACTTTCTTAGTGGACACTCGCGCCAATAAAACTCAAGTTAAACACGCAATCGAAGAGATCTTTGGAGTAGATGTTGAGAAAGTAAACATCATGAACTACAAAGGGAAATTCAAACGCGTTGGTAAATTTGGTGGATATACTAACAAACGTCGTAAAGCGATTGTTAAGTTAACTGCTGAAAGTAAAGACATCGAATTATTCGAGGTTTAATAAATAAAGCACTAAAATTGAACTAATAAGAAGGAGGGAATAAACATGGCGATTAAAAAGTATAAACCTACCTCCAACGGTCGACGTAACATGACATCTTCTGATTTCGCTGAAATCACAACGAACAAGCCTGTCAAATCGTTGCTTGAGCCTGTCAAACGTAAAGGCGGTCGTAATAACCAAGGTAAGTTAACTGTTCGTCATCAAGGTGGCGGTCATAAGCGTCAATACCGTGTCATCGATTTCAAACGAGTTAAAGATGGCATTCCAGGACGCGTTGCTACTATTGAGTACGATCCAAACCGCTCTGCAAACATCGCATTGATTAACTACTTAGATGGTGAAAGATGTTATATTCTTGCAGCAAAAGGCTTAGAAGTTGGCATGACTATCATGTCAGGTCCTGAAGTTGATATTAAAGTAGGTAATGCATTACCATTACAAAACATTCCTATGGGTTCTACAATCCATAACATCGAAATGAAACCTGGTAAAGGTGGACAATTAGTACGTTCTGCTGGTACTTCTGCACAAGTTCTTGGTAAAGAAGACAAGTACGTAATTATTCGTCTACAATCTGGTGAAGTTCGCATGATCTTGGGAACTTGCCGCGCTACAATTGGTCAAGTTGGTAATGAACAACACGAATTAATCAACATAGGTAAAGCAGGTCGTAATCGCTGGTTAGGTAAACGCCCAACTGTACGTGGATCTGTAATGAACCCGAACGATCATCCACACGGTGGTGGTGAAGGTAAAGCTCCAATCGGACGTAAGTCACCAATGACTCCTTGGGGTAAACCTACTCTTGGTTACAAGACTCGTAAAAAGAAAAACAGATCAGACAAATTTATCGTACGTCGTAGTAATAGTAAAAAATAATGTTATTCTTCTACGGTTCCAACAGAGAGCCGTAGCGAGATTACTGTGGGAGGTACCAAAATGGGTCGAAGCTTGAAAAAAGGACCATTTGTTGATGACCATCTAATGAAGAAGGTTGACGCACAAAAGGATTCTGAGAAAAAACAAGTGATCAAAACTTGGTCTCGCCGTTCTACAATTTTCCCAACTTTTATCGGATTGACGATTGCAGTATATGATGGACGTAAACACGTTCCTGTATATGTAACCGAAGATATGGTAGGACACAAATTGGGCGAATTCGCACCAACACGTGCGTATAGAGGCCATGGCAACGATGATAAGAAAACAAAACGCTAATTTGAGAGGAGGATATCCTAATGCAAGCTAAAGCTATTCTTAGAACAGTGCGTATTGCCCCTCGTAAAGTGAGATTAGTCGTTGATTTAATCAGAGGCAAGCAAATCGGTGAAGCGGTTGCTATTTTGCGCCTTACTCCTAAGGCGTCATCGCCTGTAGTAGAAAAGGTTTTAAAATCTGCTGTTGCGAACGCTGAGCACAACTATGAGCTAGATGTTAATAAACTAGTTATTTCTGAAGTTTTTGTTGATGAAGGTCCAACATTAAAACGTTTCCGACCACGTGCAATGGGTCGTGCAAGCGCAATTAACAAACGCACAAGCCACATTACGATCGTGGTATCTGAGAAGAAGGAGGGATAACTAGTGGGTCAAAAAATTAATCCAATAGGACTACGAATAGGTATTATTCGTGACTGGGAGTCAAAATGGTACGCTGAAAAAGACTATGCAACTCTTCTTCATGAAGACTTAAGAATTCGTAAATACATCGAAACACGTTTAAAAGAAGCTTCTGTTTCTAAAGTGGAAATCGAACGTGCTGCAAACCGTGTAAACATTTCAATTCACACTGCTAAACCAGGTATGGTTATTGGTAAAGGTGGTACTGAAGTGGAAGCACTTCGTAAATACCTTAATGCTACTACTGGCAAGCGTGTTCACATCAACATTATTGAAATTAAACGTCCGGATTTAGATGCGAAATTAGTTGCGGAAAACATTGCTCGTCAATTAGAAAACCGCGTATCTTTCCGTCGTGCACAAAAACAATCATTACAACGCACTATGCGTTCTGGCGCTAAAGGTATTAAAACTCAAGTATCTGGACGTCTAGGCGGCGCAGACATTGCGCGTGCTGAGCATTATAGTGAAGGTACTGTACCACTTCATACTTTACGTGCTGATATTGACTATGCACATGCTGAAGCTGACACAACTTATGGTAAGCTTGGCGTTAAAGTATGGATCTATCGTGGTGAAGTCCTTCCAGTTAAGAAGAACTCTGAGGAAGGAGGCAAATAATATGTTAATGCCTAAACGCGTTAAATATCGTCGCGAACACCGTGGAAAAATGCGCGGAGAAGCGAAAGGCGGTAAAGAAGTAACTTTTGGTGAATATGGCTTACAAGCTCTTGAAGCTAGTTGGATTACTAACCGTCAAATCGAAGCTTCACGTATTGCAATGACACGTTATATGAAACGTGGCGGTAAAGTTTGGATTAAAATTTTCCCGCATAAACCTTATACGAAAAAGCCTCTTGAGGTTCGTATGGGATCTGGTAAAGGTTCTCCAGAAGGTTGGGTAGCTGTAGTGAAACCAGGAAAAATCTTGTTTGAAATCGCTGGTGTCTCTGAAGAAGTAGCACGCGAAGCTCTTAGATTAGCAAATCACAAGCTTCCTTTGAAGTGTAAAATTGTGAAACGTGAAGAAATTGGTGGTGAATCTAATGAAAGCTAATGAACTTCGTGAACTTACCACTGTAGAAATAGAACAAAAAGTGAAATCACTTAAAGAAGAGCTTTTCAACCTTCGCTTCCAATTAGCGACTGGTCAATTAGAGAATACAGCACGCATTCGTGAAGTACGTAAGGCGATTGCGCGTATGAAAACTGTGATTCATGAAAGAGAAATCAGTGCAAAAAACTGATAAAGGAGGTTTTCTAGCATGACTGAGCGTAATAATCGCAAAGTATACACGGGCCGTGTTGTTTCAGATAAAATGGACAAAACAATTACTGTTTTGATTGAAACATACAAAAAGCATAAGCTTTACGGTAAACGTGTTAAGTACTCTAAAAAATTCAAATCTCATGATGAGCAAAACGAAGCTAAAATAGGCGACGTAGTTCGTATCATGGAAACTCGCCCGTTGTCTGCAACAAAACATTTCCGTTTAGTGGAAATTGTAGAAACTGCCGTAGTTATTTAAATATAAAGTTCGGAAAAGACCAAATTCCGAGAGGAGGTTACCTAAGTGATCCAACAAGAAAGTCGTATGAAAGTTGCTGACAACTCAGGTGCACGTGAAGTTTTAACAATTAAAGTGCTTGGTGGTTCTGGTCGTAAAACTGCTAACATCGGTGATGTAGTTGTTTGTACAGTTAAGAAAGCAACACCAGGTGGCGTTGTCAAGAAAGGTGACGTCGTTAAAGCTGTCATCGTTCGCACTAAAAGCGGTGTACGCCGTAAAGACGGTACTTATATCAAATTCGATGAAAACGCATGCGTTATCATTCGTGACGATAAAGGCCCGCGCGGAACGCGTATTTTCGGACCTGTTGCACGTGAATTACGTGACAATAGCTTCATGAAAATCGTATCTTTAGCTCCGGAAGTTCTTTAAACAACGTGAAAGTGCTAAACAAGGAGGTGCGACAGAATGCATGTTAAAAAAGGCGATAAAGTTATGGTGATCTCAGGAAAAGATAAAGGCAAAACTGCTACAATTATTGCTGCTTTTCCAAAGACAGAACGCGTGATGGTTGAAGGTATGAATCTTGTGAAAAAACACATGAAACCAAACCAAGCAAATCCACAAGGTGGAATTATCAGCCAAGAGGCTTCAATGCACGTATCGAACGTTATGTTAATCGACCCTAAATCAGGCGAGCCTACTCGCGTTAGTTATAAAGTGGAAGATGGCAAAAAAGTTCGTGTTGCAAAAAAATCTGGCGAAACAATCGATAAATAAATAAGTAAAAGAAGAAGGGAGGTACACACATGAACCGCCTAAAAGAAAAATTTCTTAAGGAAGTTTCTCCTGCTCTAATGAGCAAGTTTGAATATAAATCAGTTATGCAAGTGCCACAAGTGAACAAAATCGTAATCAACATGGGTGTTGGTGACGCTGTTCAAAACACTAAAGCACTTGATGCTGCTGTTGAAGAACTAACAACTATCACAGGACAAAAACCTGTTGTAACTAAAGCTAAGAAATCAATTGCTGGCTTCCGTCTTCGTGAAGGTATGCCAATCGGTTGTAAAGTAACACTACGCGGTGAGCGTATGTATGAATTCTTGGACAAATTAATTGCTATCTCTCTTCCACGTGTACGTGATTTCCGCGGTGTTTCTAAAAAAGCATTCGACGGTCGCGGTAACTACACATTAGGTATTAAAGAGCAATTAATCTTCCCTGAAATCGACTATGATAAAGTAAATAAAGTACGCGGTATGGATATCGTAATTGTAACAACTGCGAACTCTGATGAAGAAGCTCGTGAGTTACTAACGCAATTCGGAATGCCGTTCCAAAAGTAAACATAAGGGAGGCGCAAACGTGGCTAAAAAATCAATGATCGCTAAACAAAAGCGCACGCCAAAGCATAATGTACAAGCTTACACACGTTGTGAACGTTGCGGACGTCCGCATTCGGTCTTACGTAAATTTAAACTTTGTCGTATTTGTTTCCGTGAGCTTGCACACAAGGGACAAATTCCTGGCGTGAAAAAAGCTAGCTGGTAATCCCCTAAACTGGGAAGGAGGTTAATGTAATGACAATGACAGATCCGATTGCAGATATGCTGACACGTATTCGTAACGCGAACATGGTTCGCCACGAAAAGTTAGAATTCCCTGCATCAAATGTGAAAAAAGAGATCGCTGAGATCCTTAAGCGTGAAGGTTTTGTTCGTGACGTAGAATACGTTGAAGATAGCAAACAAGGTATTATTCGTATCTTCTTGAAATACGGTCAAAACAACGAACGCGTTATTACTGGTTTAAAGCGTATTTCAAAACCTGGTCTTCGGGTATACGCGAAAATGAATGAAGTACCTAGAGTATTAAATGGTCTTGGAATTGCTTTAGTTTCAACATCTAATGGTCTATTAACTGATAAAGAAGCACGTGCTAAACAAGTTGGCGGAGAAGTAATAGCTTACGTTTGGTAAAAAGCAACAATCGAATGGAGGTGCAAATAAATGTCTCGTGTAGGTAAAAAACCAATTGAGGTTCCTGCTGACGTTACTGTAACGATTGGTACAAACAATGATGTTACTGTTAAAGGTCCTAAAGGCGAGCTTACTCGTACTTTTAATGCAGATATTAAAATCGAAAAAGAAGACAATATTGTTACATTAACACGTCCTTCTGAATCAAAACAGCATCGTACAATTCACGGTACAACTCGTGCATTGCTTGCGAACATGGTTGAAGGTGTTTCTAAAGGTTTCGAACGTAGTCTTGAGTTAGTTGGGGTTGGATATCGTGCTACATTACAAGGCGAAAAGCTTGTATTGAACGTAGGTTTCTCTCATCCAGTTGAATTTATTCCTGAAGCTGGTTTATTAGTGGAAGTTCCGACAAACACTAAAATCATCATTAGAGGTATTAACAAAGAACGCGTTGGAGCATTAGCATCAACAATCCGTCAAGTACGTCCACCTGAGCCATATAAAGGTAAAGGTATTCGTTATGAAGGCGAAGTTGTTCGTCGTAAAGAAGGTAAAACAGGTAAATAATGCTGCCTAAGCATTAGAAAGGAGTGATATTTGTGATTACGAAACAAGATAAGAATCAAGTTCGTAAAAAACGTCATGGTCGTGTACGCGCTAAAATCACGGGTACAGCTGAACGTCCTCGTTTAAACGTATTCCGTTCTAATAAACATTTATATGCGCAATTGATTGACGATACGTCTGGAGTAACACTTGTAAGTTCTTCTACTATGGAAAAAGATTTCGATGGTACAGGTAATTTAGAGGCTGCTAAAGCAATCGGAGAATCAATCGCAAAACGTGCTACGGAAAAAGACATCAAGTCTGTTGTATTTGACCGTGGCGGCTACTTATATCATGGCCGCGTAAAAGCTTTAGCTGAAGCTGCACGTGAAAACGGCTTAGAATTTTAATAAGAAGGAGGGACATATTTCATGCGTCACATTGATCCAAACAAACTTGAACTTGAAGAGCGCGTAGTTACTATTAACCGCGTAGCTAAAGTTGTAAAAGGTGGACGTCGTTTCCGCTTCACTGCATTGGTTGTTGTTGGCGACAAGAATGGCCATGTAGGATTTGGTACTGGTAAAGCACAAGAAGTACCAGATGCTATTCGTAAAGCAATTGAAGATGCTAAGAAAAACCTAATCGAAGTGCCTATGGTTCGTGGAACTACTCCACATTTAATTATTGGTAACTTTGGTGCTGGTGAAATCTTAATCAAACCTGCTGCTCCTGGTACTGGCGTTATCGCTGGTGGGCCAGTGCGTGCTGTACTTGAGCTTGCTGGTATTACTGATATTCTTTCTAAATCTCTTGGTTCTAGTACGCCGATCAACATGGTACGTGCTACAATCAACGGTTTAACTGGACTAAAACGTGCTGAAGATGTTGCTAAATTGCGCGGTAAAACAGTACAAGAGTTATTAGGCTAAGGGGGGAAATGACAATGGCAAAATTAGAAATTACCCTCACTAGAAGCGTGATCGGTTCTAAACCTGATCAACGTAAAACTGTAGAAGCTCTTGGTTTACGTAAAATGCATCAAACTGTTGAGCATGCTGACAACGCAGCTATCCGAGGGATGGTTGGCAAAGTAGCTCATTTAGTTTCTGTAAAAGAATTATAATTTGTATTTTTAGAATAAGGAGGTGCCAACCCATATGAAACTGCATGAGTTAAAACCGGCAGAAGGATCTCGTTCTGAGCGTAAGCGTAAAGGCCGCGGGATTGGTTCTGGTAATGGTAAAACTGCAGGTAGAGGTACTAAAGGACAAAACTCTCGTTCAGGCGGCGGTGTTCGTCCAGGATTTGAAGGCGGTCAAAACCCGTTGTTCAGACGTTTACCTAAACGTGGATTTACGAATATTAATCGTAAAGTATACGCTATTGTAAACCTTGATACATTAAACCGTTTCGAAGATGGCACAGAGGTAACACCTGCATTGCTTATCGAAACAGGTTATGTAAGCAACGAAAAAGCTGGAATAAAAATTCTTGCAAACGGTACTCTTGATAAAAAGCTTAATGTTAAAGCTAACAAGTTCTCTGCTTCTGCAAAAGAGGCTATTGAAACTGCGGGCGGACAAATAGAGGTGGTTTAATGTTTCAGACAATCTCCAACTTTATGCGCGTTGAAGATATACGAAATAAGATTCTATTCACTCTATTGATGTTGATTATTTTCCGTATTGGTACATTTATTCCTGTACCTAATGTTGATGCACAAGTATTACAAGCTACAGACCAATTTAGTTTGATCGGTTTCTTGAATACATTTGGTGGCGGTGCCCTTGCTAATTTTTCGATTTTAGCTATGGGAATTATGCCGTACATCACTGCATCAATCATTGTTCAATTGCTACAAATGGATGTTGTTCCGAAGTTTACGGAGTGGGCAAAACAAGGTGAAGTCGGAAGACGGAAACTTGCTCAGTTCACACGTTACTTCACAATCGGATTGGCTTTTATCCAAGCAATCGCGATGTCTTATGGATTTAACCAAATGTATGGTGGTACGTTAATCCTTCAAGAAGGTGTATCAACTTATATTGTTATCGCAATTGTGTTAACAGCTGGAACTGCATTCCTTCTTTGGTTATCTGAGCAGATTACTGCTAAAGGTGTTGGTAATGGTATTTCCATTATTATCTTTGCAGGGATCGTTGCAGCAATTCCGAGCGCTGCTAATCAAATCTATGCACAACAAATAGATGGTGCTGGTGATGATCTATTCATCCGTATTGGTATTATGGTACTTCTTGTTTTAGCGATAATTGCTGTTACTGTAGGAGTTATTTACGTTCAACAAGCGTTGCGTAAAATTCCAATTCAGTACGCAAAACGTGTTTCTGGTCCCGGTACTACTGGCGGTCAACAAACACACTTACCGTTAAAAGTGAATGCTGCTGGGGTTATTCCAGTAATCTTTGCTGTTGCATTTATCATTACACCACAAACACTATCGACCTTCTTTGGAGAAAATAATGTAACGACTTTCATACAGAACACATTTGATTATTCAAAACCTGTGGGCATGCTCATATACGTTGCGTTAATCATGGCATTTACGTATTTCTATGCGTTCATCCAAGTGAATCCTGAAAACGTTGCAGATAATTTGAAAAAGCAAGGTGCTTATATTCCAGGAATTCGTCCAGGAAAAAACACACAAGACTATTTAACAACAGTTTTGTATCGTTTAACTTTCGTGGGTGCGATTTTCCTAGCACTAGTAGCAATTATGCCGATTTTGTTCATTAATTTCGCTGGTCTTCCAGCTTCTGCTCAAATCGGTGGAACAAGCTTGCTAATCGTTGTCGGTGTTGCACTGGAAACGATGAAACAGCTTGAAGCTCAACTAGTAAAACGTCACTACAAAGGCTTCATGAAATAAATGTTTGGTTTTGAGGAACGATTTTGTTTCTTTTAAACACAAATTAAATACAGGGGGGTAAAACGTATGAATATCGTTTTAATGGGTTTGCCAGGTGCAGGTAAAGGCACACAAGCAGATAAAATTGTTGAGAAGTACGGAATCCCTCATATTTCGACAGGCGACATGTTTCGTGCAGCTATTGTAGATGGTACGGAACTTGGTCTTAAAGCCAAATCGTTTATGGATGAAGGTGCTTTAGTACCTGATGAAGTAACGATCGGAATCGTCCGTGAAAGATTAAGTAAATCAGATTGTGAAGAAGGATTTTTGTTAGATGGGTTTCCACGGACAGTTCCACAAGCAGAAGCACTTGATGCGCTTTTAGCTGATTTGAACAAAGATGTAGAACACGTATTAAATATCCAAGTTGATCAAGAAGACTTAGTTAAACGTCTAACGGGGCGCCGCATTTGTAAAATTTGTGGTTCTGCGTACCATTTAGTCTTTAACCCACCTCAAGTAGATGGTGTTTGTGACAAAGATGGAGGCGAACTTTACCAACGCGCGGACGATAACCCGGAAACGGTAACGAATCGCCTGGAAGTAAACGTGAAACAAACACAACCTTTACTTGACTATTATGGCAGTAAAGGTGTAATGACAAATATTAACGGTCAGCAACATATTGATAAAGTATTTGTTGATTTACACGCTTTATTAGAGAGCAACCGCAGCTGATTTTAGCGGCACACTTGTAAACGAAATTTATTTTCGAGAGCTGCAAAAGGAAATTATGCCCGATGTGCGCGAACGAAATAGTCAATGCTACGTCTAAGAGGATTCCTTGTCCTTTCGTGCATTTCTACTTCCGACAATGTATAATGGGTTTCGTGGAAGCATCTGTGTAACGGATATGTTGGAACTCATTTAAGGCATTCCGAGCGGTCGTTTTTACATGAGGGACAAGGTTCAAATTGGCTACTCAATAGGTTCTCAGAAACGAAATCCTACAAGTGCCATTAGGACACCTCTCATGCAAAACAGAAATATGTTGAAACGAAAAGAGTCCATTTCGGATTTCGATTTGCGGAACATTCCGTTTGATTTGATGATGAGGACCAGATTTTTTATACAGAAGGGGGACAGGGCTGATGGCGAAAGACGATGTAATTGAAGTCGAAGGAACAGTTGTTGAGACTTTGCCAAATGCGATGTTTAAGGTAAAATTGGAGAATGATCATACTATTCTTGCTCATGTTTCGGGCAAAATCCGTATGCACTTTATCCGTATTCTACCTGGGGATAAAGTCACAATTGAACTATCTCCTTACGATTTAACTCGCGGTCGTATCACATACCGTTTTAAATAATCTTTTGCACTCCGGACCACTAAGGAGGTTAGGTTAGATGAAAGTTAGACCATCTGTAAAGCCGATGTGCGAAAAATGTAAAGTTATTCGCAGACGCGGTAAAGTAATGGTAATTTGTGAAAATCCAAAGCATAAACAAAAACAAGGCTAATTTGAAGGAGGTGCACGACACACATGGCTCGTATTGCTGGTGTTGACATTCCGCGCGATAAACGCGTTGTTATTTCATTAACATATATTTTCGGTATTGGTAAAACAAATGCACAAAAAGCTTTAGCAAATGCTGGAGTGTCTGAAGATACACGCGTTCGTGATCTTACAGAAGACGAATTAAACAAAATTCGCGAAGCAATTGGTGCTTTCAAGGTAGAAGGTGACCTTCGCCGTGAAGTATCATTAAACATTAAGCGCTTGATGGAAATCGGTTCATTCCGTGGTATCCGTCATCGTAGAGGTTTACCTGTTCGCGGTCAAAACACGAAGAACAATGCGCGTACGCGTAAAGGTCCTCGTAAAACAGTTGCTAACAAGAAAAAATAATTAGTAAAGGAGGTTTCTTCCTAACATGGCACGTAAACAACAAACACGTAAGCGTCGTGTGAAAAAGAATATCGAATCTGGTATTGCTCACATCCGCTCAACATTTAACAACACTATTGTAACGATTACAGATATGCAAGGAAATGCGGTATCTTGGTCAAGTGCTGGTTCACTTGGTTTCAAAGGTTCTCGTAAATCAACACCATTTGCTGCGCAATTAGCTGCTGAAGCTGCTGCGAAGTCATCTGTTGAGCATGGTTTGAAGACGTTAGAAGTAACAGTAAAAGGTCCTGGTGCAGGTCGTGAAGCTGCAATTCGTGCACTTCAAGCTGCTGGTCTTGACGTTACAGCTATCAAAGATGTAACACCAGTTCCACATAATGGTTGCCGTCCACCAAAACGTCGTCGCGTATAATAAGTGCGTCTCAATTTAATTGTTTGAGAACATCATTTCTTGTACACACTGAGTTGTGCAATCACCGATAAGTCTAGTGCTATCGATTTCATGATGGAACGAACCTATACAATTGATGTTTTGAAGGAGGGTAAATTTAAATGATCGAAATTGAAAAACCAAAGATTGAAACGGTTGAAATCAGCGAAGGTGCCAAATTTGGTAAGTTTGTTGTAGAACCGCTTGAACGAGGATATGGAAACACATTAGGTAATTCACTACGTCGTATCCTATTGTCATCTTTACCAGGAGCTGCAGTAACTTCCATTCAAGTTGATGGCGTTCTTCACGAGTTCTCTACTATTGAGGGCGTTGTTGAAGATGTCGCTTCAGTGATTATGAATGTGAAGAAACTAGCTCTTAAAATCTACTCTGATGAAGAAAAAGTCATTGAGATTGATATTAAAGGTGATGGCCAGGTTACAGCTGCTGACATTACACATGACAGTGATGTAGAAATTTTAAATCCTGATCTCTATATTGCAACAATTGGTAAAAATGGTCATTTGCGTATGCGTATGTATGCACAACGCGGCCGCGGTTACACTCCTGCTGATCAAAACAAACGTGAGGATCTTCCTATCGGCGTGATCCCAATCGATTCTATTTATACTCCAGTTTCACGCGTCAATTTTCAAGTAGAAAATACACGTGTTGGTCAAATGACTAATTACGATAAACTTTCTCTTGATGTTTGGACAGATGGTAGCATTGGTCCAAAAGAGGCGATTTCGCTTGGTGCGAAAATTTTAACTGAGCATTTAAACATCTTCGTTGGGATGACAGATGAGGCAAAAACTGCTGAAATCATGGTTGAAAAAGAAGAAGATCAAAAAGAAAAAGTGTTGGAGATGACTATCGAAGAGCTTGATCTTTCTGTTCGTTCTTACAACTGCTTGAAACGCGCAGGTATTAATACAGTACTTGAATTAGCTAGCAAGTCAGAAGATGACATGATGAAAGTTCGTAACCTTGGACGTAAATCACTAGAAGAAGTTAAAGCAAAGTTAGAAGACCTTGGCTTAGGATTACGCAAAGAGGACTAAACGACTTTTGATATAAAGAAATTACTATTTAACAAAGGAGGTAAACATCTATGGGTTACAGAAAACTTGGTCGTACAAGTTCTCAACGTAAAGCGATGTTACGTGACTTAACAACTGATTTGATCATAAACGAACGTATTCAAACGACAGAAGCTCGTGCGAAAGAACTTCGTTCAGTTTGTGAAAAAATGATTACATTAGGTAAACGCGGAGATTTGCATGCACGCCGTCAAGCTGCATCATATATTCGTCGTGAACTAGTGAACGTTACTGATGCTGAAGGCAATGAATCAACAGTTTATGCTTTGCAAAAATTGTTTGATGATGTAGCACCACGCTACGCTGAACGTCAAGGCGGATACACACGTATTATGAAAATGGGACCTCGTCGTGGAGACGGAGCACCTGTTGTAGTGATTGAATTAGTTTAGTCCTTACAATTCGAAGAGGGTTCTAGGTTAGTAGCCGCCCTCTTCTTTTTTAAAAAAGATTTATACGACTATGAAAAGCAGAGCGTTATGATGAGCGGACCTTTTTTGGTAGCGTCTCGTCTAGCTCTTCGCACCTCATTCACGTAGACGGTCTGAGCAACCGAATACGAGACAGATATAGAAGAGCGCATTTCTCTGAATGAGGTGCGCGCTTTTTTATTTGTATTAATATAAATTGAATGTTAAAGAGTTTTGAGTTTAGTTTAGCTTAGTTAGAGGAGGTCTTTTATCTCATGAATGAAATTTTATCTTTACACGATGTTAGCTATACATATTCACCACAAGAAACTGAAATGCGTAAAGCACTAGAAGGAATTTCTTTCTCAGTCCACGATGGCGAGTGGATTGCAATCGTTGGTCATAATGGTTCAGGTAAATCCACAATGGCGAAACTCATGAACGGCCTGTTGTTTCCTCAAAATGGGGAAGTGCGAGTTCTTGGTGAGACGCTTAATGAAGAAAATTTATGGGCTATTCGTTCGCAAATGGGCATGGTGTTTCAAAATCCAGACAATCAATTTGTCGGTGCAACCGTGCAGGACGATGTCGCTTTTGCTTTAGAAAATAATGGAATTCCTTTTATAGAAATGGTTGAACGTGTTCATGAATCACTTGCTCAAGTGAAAATGGAGAAATTTTTAGATAGTGAACCACATCATTTATCCGGTGGTCAAAAGCAACGTGTGGCCATTGCAGGTGCACTTGCTTTAAAGCCGAGGATATTAATAATGGATGAGGCCACTTCGATGCTTGATCCACAAGGCCGCGAAGAAGTTTTAACGACGGTACAACGCTTACGTCAAGAAACACATTTAACTGTGTTGTCGATCACACATGATCTTGAAGAAGCATTACTCGCAGATCGAATTCTTGTGTTAAATGATGGACATATTTATGCGCAAGGAACACCAGATGAAATATTTTCGCGTGGAGAAGAGTTAATTGAGCTTGGGCTAGATTTGCCTTTTGCTTTGAAGTTGAGCAAGCTTATGCGTGCAAATGGAATTGACTTAAAAGATGAGCATATGTCAGTACAAGGGTTGGTGAATGATGTATGGACATCCAACTTCAACAAGTAGGATACTCTTACTCAAAAGGTACGCCTTTTGAAAAGCGCGCACTCCTCGATGTGAATTTACACATAAAGTCAGGTTCATATCATGCAATTATTGGTCATACAGGTTCTGGAAAGTCGACCCTACTTCAACATTTAAATGCGTTGTTAAAACCAACTGAAGGGGAAGTCAAGATTGGAGATTTGACGATTCAAGCTGGTAAGCGAGTGAAGAATTTAAAGCCCGTCCGACAGCAAATTGGGATAGTCTTTCAATTCCCTGAGCAACAACTGTTTGATGAGACCGTGTTAAAAGATATTATGTTTGGTCCATTAAATTATGGTGTGCCTAAAGAAGAGGCTGAGCGACGTGCACGCGTCTTAGTTGAGCAATTAGGTTTACCTAATGATGTGCTTGATAAATCGCCGTTTGATTTGTCAGGAGGTCAAATGCGTCGTGTGGCCATTGCGGGTGTGTTAGCGATGGAACCAAGTATATTGGTATTAGACGAACCCACGGCAGGGTTAGATCCACGAGGACGTCAGGAAATTATGGAGTTATTCCACAAACTACATGTGGAAAAAGGGCTAACCACAATTTTGGTTACACACTCTATGGAGGATGCAGCACGTTATTCAGATCGTGTCAGTATCATGCATCATGGAAGATGTGTACTTAGTGGAGATCCGATTGATATCTTTGGTAATGAAGAGAGACTTGCCGAATTTCAATTAGCTGCACCGCGAGTCGTACGTTTTCAGCGTGAATTTGAAGCGTTACTCGGTTATCCATTAGCTAAACTATGCTTGACAGAAGAACAGTTAGTTGCAGAAATAGCTCATGCTGCCCAAGGGGAGAGTGAGCCCATATGATGGAGAAAATGATTTTTGGTCGTTATATTCCTGGGAATTCATTCATTCATAAATTAGATCCTCGGTCAAAACTGCTATTTGTATTCTTATTTATTGCAATTGTCTTTATTGCAAATAATGCGATGACCTATGTAATGTTACTAGCATTCACTTTAGTCACGGTATTTGTTTCACGTATTCGATTGTATTTCTTAATTAATGGGTTAAAGCCTATTTTATTTTTACTCATTTTCACTTTCTTGCTTCATATTTTTTTTACAAAAGAAGGAGAATTATTGTTTAAGTGGCAATTTATTTCAGTGTATGAAGAAGGATTAAAACAAGGTATTTTCATTTCAGTCCGTTTTCTAGTATTAGTTTTCACCACGTCTATCCTAACGTTGACGACTTCACCAATCTCTATTACTGATGGGATGGAAATGTTATTAAAACCATTTAAACGGTTTAAATTGCCTGTCCATGAACTCGCATTAATGATGTCGATTTCGTTACGCTTTATTCCAACATTAATGGATGAGACTGATAAAATATTGAAAGCTCAAATGGCTAGAGGGTCCGATATTAGTTCAGGGCCAGTTAAAGAACGTATAAAAGCTGTTGTTCCTTTGTTAATTCCATTATTCGTAAGTGCGTTTAAACGTGCGGAAGATCTAGCGGTCGCGATGGAAGTGCGTGGTTACCGAGGGGGAGAGGGAAGAACTCGCTACCGCCAATTGAAATGGGATTGGCAAGATTCTTTCATACTTATCTTGTTAGGGGCTTTCGCATTAACACTTGGGTTGTTAAGGTCATAAACCAAGGAGGAACCGACAGTGAAGCGTTTAAAAGCAATCATCATGTATGACGGATTTGGTTTTGCGGGTTATCAAATACAGCCGAATGCACGTACTGTTCAACATGAGTTAGAGAAAGTACTCACTAAAATGCATAAAGGCATGAAGGTCCGAGTTGTTGCAAGTGGTCGAACAGATGCTGGTGTACATGCAATTGGACAAGTCATTCATTTTGACACAGCTCTGCAATTCCCGATAACTCGCTGGCAACGGGCACTCAATGTGCAACTTCCCGGAGATATCCGAGTCCTCTCTGTAGAAGAAGTTTCGAGTGATTTTCACGCGAGATATGGCACCATTGGTAAAGTGTATCGCTACAAATGGGGCTTAGGGGACGTTGAGAGTCCTTTTAAGCGTCATTATGTCGTGTATGCACCAGGATTTAATCCAGACATACAACGAATGAGAGAAGCAGCTCAGTTATTTTTAGGTACACATGATTTCACTAGCTTTTGTTCAGCACGAACAGAGGTAATCGACCGGGTGCGAACCATAAAGCGTTTAGAGTTGATCGAAAATGATGAGGATGAGCTTCATATGGTTATTGAAGGTGACGGATTTTTATATAATATGGTGCGAATTATTGCCGGGAATCTATGGGAAGTTGGTATCGGTCGACGAGATCCTTCGGAGATGTCAGAGATGCTTGCTGCAGAAGATCGAAAAAGAGCTGGAAAAACGGCTCCAGCACAAGGGTTGTACTTGGAATCTGTGTTTTATGTTGATTGAAGCAACACGTCCAGGTGTTTTTATATAAACCCTTGACTTTTTTGTCTCCACGTTATAAGATTACCTATGGTATTTCATAAATTCCACGATAAGCCCCGAAACCTTATTGTTGATGATGATAGAGATAATTGAACACAAATTGTAGATCAGATTAGATCGAATTAGGAGGACAAAATAAATGCGTACAACATTCATGGCTAAAGGTCACGAAGTAGAGCGTAAGTGGTTAGTAGTAGACGCTGAAGGACAAATTCTTGGTCGTTTAGCATCTGAAGTAGCTGCAGCTTTACGTGGCAAAAATAAACCAACTTTCACACCAAACGTTGACACAGGTGATCACGTGATCATCATCAACGCTGAAAAAATCGAATTGACTGGTAAGAAATTGAAAGACAAAATTTACTACCGTCATACATTACATCCAGGTGGTTTGAAAAAACGTACTGCATTAGAAATGCGTACAAACTACCCAACAAGAATGCTTGAATTAGCAATCAAAGGGATGCTTCCTAAGAACTCTTTAGGACGTCAAACGTTCACTAAGCTTCACGTATACGCTGGAGCAGAACATCCACACGCAGCACAATTACCAGAAGTTATGGAAATTCGCGGATAATTAAAGAGGAGGATACAACCTTGGCACAAGTTCAATATATCGGCACAGGTCGCCGTAAAAGCTCAACTGCACGCGTACGTTTAGTACCGGGCAATGGTAATATTACAATTAACAAACGTGACGTAGAAGATTACGTACCATTCGCAGCATTACGCGAAATCATCAAACAACCATTAGTAGCAACTGAAACTCTTGGTAGCTATGATATTCTTGTAAACGTTAATGGTGGTGGATACACAGGTCAAGCAGGCGCAATTCGTCATGGTATTGCTCGTGCACTACTTCATGTAGATCCTGATTTCCGTCCAGCATTGAAATCTGCAGGATTGTTAACTCGTGACTCACGCATGAAAGAACGTAAAAAATACGGTCTTAAAGGCGCTCGTCGTGCACCTCAGTTCTCAAAACGTTAATCTTCGGATTATTAAATACCCTTTCCCAATTATGGGGGAGGGTTTTTTTGTATTTAAATTTACGTTTAATCAGATTTTATTTGAAAACGAACTCACTATCTTTTGAAAATAATAGCTTCGAATAATAGGGAGTATTACTAATGACTTCATGTCTGTTTTTTTCGGGATATTCTCAATCCCAACACAGTCATATTGTTATTGGCATACATATTGTATACATATGAATTACGTTTAAATTGGAAAGAGATGTTTGAACTGTACGGATCATCTAGAAACATATGTAAGTTACCCACACCCGTTCCGAAAATCCATAGATTTCAGAAGTTATCGAAAGATCATTCTTACGTAGATGGAGAGAAATATGTCTGTTTTTAACCCACAGAAATTATCAGTGAAACTCATTCCCCCTGCCACTACCGTTCAACCAATTGAAGGAAGGAAATACACGCTTACCCATTCTGACATTACGGCTGAATTATTTTTAGATATTGGATATGAGTACAACTATGAAGCCATCGACCGGAAAATGCGCGATGAAGTGCTAGCAGAGTGGAAAAAAGATGAGCAGGGTCGTTTAAATTTAGTAGGAAAAGCGTATGTAGACGGTGGAGAGTTCGGTGAAACCGTTTCAGGTATTCGTTTTAACGTATTCAAAAAAGAAATGGATACGGCATTAAAAGGAATTGTGTATGGAGATCTCCCATTTTACGCTAACTACCCCGTTCTACTAGATGCTCCGATATTTATATATTATGAATCCACTTATCCTGAGTTTCAGCAGGTTTTTTACTATGGTACGCCACGCCATTATTTAAACCAAATTTACCAAAGATCCTGATATATGGGGGTGCCTGTAGGAAAAGGGTATACACCAAAGAAAGCTTGTGAAACAGTTAAAGATAGGGAGCGGACCGGTGAATCCCAACTACTGCAAGAGAGTAAAAAATGCCCCATTAGATTGTTGGTTGACTCTGTTTTCTTTTAGAAAATGGAGTTTTTTGAATTGGTCATTTTGTAGTGCCCTAGTTAAGTGGAATTGTTGAAGTCAACATAGATACGAATTTATAATCATATACATGTATGAATGTAATTAAAAAGGTGGATTATTTTGCGCTTAATACATAAAACCATAGCTATTCTTGTTGGAAGTCTTTTAATGGCAATTGGCGTAAATGTTTTTTTAATTAATCACGAACTGTTAGATGGTGGTACTTTTGGATTAGGTTTAATATTACATTATCTTACAGGTTTACAAGTGGGTTTAGTTGTAATAATGCTTAGTGTTCCCGTTTTGCTTCTTGCTTGGTTTTATAATAGGTCTTTTTTATATAATAGTATTCATGGTATGTTGTTTTCTTCGTTCATGGTGGACTTGTCTTATCACCCGTTTCGAGCATTGGGATTTATTTTAAATCAAAGTCCGATAGTAAGTGCAATATTGGGCGGTCTATTTGTAGGATCAGGAATTGGACTCATGCTGCGCTATGATACAAGTATCGGTGGAACAGATTTACTTGGGCAAATACTTGCCCATTATGCAAAAGTAAATCCAGGTATGATTATTTTTTTGATTGATTTTATCATCGTTTTTTTCGGTAAATTTTTAATTACAGATAGCTCGCTTCTCTTATCATGCATTACGGTAGTTTGTGTTGGAACAACGACCAGTTTGTTATCAATAAAAAGCAAGAAAAATAAATATCAAACTAGTGCGTTTAAAGTTATATCATAAAATATTGTTACATCAGGTTTTACAACTAAAAATAACCCCCATCCATTATAAAAGGATGGGGGTTATTTTTACGTTTTAAGCTAAGTAATCCGTGTCGAAAAAAGAAAGAATAAGAAATGCTCATAAAAGTGAAGGTCTAATGATTGGTACCGGAACATCTCTGGAACCAAAGAGAAGTAGAGAAATAAAAATGACTAATAAAAGTCCATTCACAAACTTTCCCCCATCAAAAGCGATATGTTTAAGAGGATCATTATTATTCAAATGTATCACATCCTTTTTTTATTCATTCGTTTAGTAAGTGCATCAAACACTTCATCCATTGTTATGTCACCATTTTGATCTAAGAAGTCAGCCATTGGATTCGTTTTGTCATCATCCGAACTTCGATACTTGCCAATTAATGTAACGCTTATAATCGGGGAATTGCGAAATAATTGGACGGATTCTACCTTTAATTTACCTAGGAGTAGCAGGGATGCAGCAATAATTTCAAGATCCTTCCCTTTCAATAAGTCTTGTATCGTATATTTTGAATTCATCTGCTCACGAAAACGATGATCACTCATGTTAGATGCCCCCTTATCTGTATGATATGTAACTTTAAGAAAAATGGTTTGAGATATGTAAGTAATTCAAGTGCAAGTTAGCTAGTACCATAAATATTTATTGAATAAGTGTAATTTAATAAGGGGATAATATAGTTTTAAGCGACCAAAAAGAAGGAGTGATGCGTTATGAATCTTGATGATTACAGCTTTTGGGAAATGATTACTAGAACGACTGTTACTTTTACAGTATTACTTTTTTTGGCGCGCGTGTTAGGGAAAGAACAATTAAGTCAACTTACATTTTTTAATTACGTCACAGGAATAACTATTGGATCAATCGCTGGAGAAATTGCTGCACATGATGATACTCATTACTTAAATGCTATTACCTCTCTAATATGGTGGTCAATACTTACGATATTTGTTGGATATATTACGATGAAATCGGATAAGTTAAAAGAAATATTGGATGATAAACCAGCGACTGTCATCAAAGACGGGAAAATCTTAGAAAAAGAACTAAAAACAAGTCGGCTCCCTATGGGTGATTTGATGATGCTGCTTCGATTGCAAGGTGTCTTCTCGGTCAAAGAAGTTCACTATGCAGTTTTAGAAACGAATGGAGAGTTAAGTATCTTTAAAAAAATCTCACAACAACCAGCAACTAAACAAGATGTGAAAGCGTCAACGACTATTCCGAAATATATGCCCACTCAAATTATCTCAGATGGAAAAATCGTTAAAAAGAATTTGCATGAGTTAAATTTGACTGAAGAATGGGTGATGAATGAATTAAAAAAACAAGGCATTCAAAACGTTAAAGAAGTGTTTTATGCAGAAATTGAAACCAATGGATCGCTACATATTGATAAAAGAGATAATAATCAATAATAAGTAAAGACTTTTCCGCTCATATGCTCATGTTTTACTGAAGACATACGTATAGTGAGTGTAAAAGGTGGTGTCGTAAGCGTTGAAACGCTGGATAGTAATTGGACTTTTATTGTTAGTTTCTGTAACAGTTGTGATTTACGAAACGCAAGCTTCTGATCGCGCATTCTTTTTACCTGCTCCTTTAGGAGGAATTAAGATTGTGGTGGACCCTGGTCATGGTGGTATTGATGGCGGTTCATCAGTTGGAGACGTAATTGAAAAGGATATTACCTTAAAGATGGGTATAGCACTTGAAAAAGAATTAAAAAAACAAGGTGCAGTGGTAGTAATGACGCGCTCTCAGAGTGGAGATGCCTTAGATGAGCATAACCCTAAGGCGACTTTTCCGACGATTCGAGCAAGAAAAATCGCTGATTTGAAGCTTCGTGAGGAAATGATTGCAAATACAGACGCAGATTTATTTATTAGTGTACATGTCAATGCTATACCTGAAGAAAGATGGCGTGGCGCTCAAGTCTTCTATCATAAGGATGGACATGTTGAAGGTGGGGCTGTTGCAAAGGCTATTCAAGCATCCATTCGCGAGCAAATTGGGAATACTGAGCGGGAAGCACTTGCAATTAAGCAAGTCTATTTACTAAAAAAGGCAACCGTGCCTGCGGTATTAGTAGAGACTGGCTTTTTAAGTAATCCTGAAGAAATGAAATTATTAACGACAGAAGATTATCAAAAGAAAATGGCAAAAGCTATTGCGGATGGTATCGAGAACTATGTAAACGGTACAGTGCAGTGACAACTGATGACATTGTGTCGTAAGCAAGTAACGGGTAACTATATAAAGCTAAATAAGTAAATGATCATAATGACGAGAGAATCTTGTATGTCGATGAGTAATTCGCCTAAGTTGACGAGTGACACTTCAACTCTTTTTTCTACTCCATAGGAAAATCCTGCAACTAAACTTACTTTATTTAGTGTGATATACTATGGTACGAAATGTATATTGGAGGAGTGTATAAATTGATGAATGAACAGCAGGTCCGCGAATTACTCGGACAATTACAGGACCCTTTTTTACATAAAACATTACTCGAAACTAATGGAATTACATCAGTAACTATTAAAGAAGAAAAAAATCATATTAGCGTAAAGCTCGCAATTGCTAAAACGAATACGCCAGAACAAATGCAATTGCAAATGAAAGTAGTAGATGCACTAAAAGAAGCGGGTGTAGGCACTGTCGGCATTCGCTTCGAAGAGTTATCACCTGAAGTACTAGCGCAATTCCGTGGAACGGCAACTGAATCTGAGGCACAAGATTTGTTATCGCCATTAAATAAAGTGGAATTTATCTCAATTGCTTCTGGTAAGGGGGGCGTAGGGAAGTCTACGGTTTCCGTTAATTTAGCAGTTGCGTTAGCACGCTTAGGCAAAAAAGTTGGTTTAATTGATGCAGATATTTATGGCTTTAGCGTACCGGATATGATGGGTATTCAACAAAGTCCTAAAATTGAAGGCACTCGCATTATTCCAGTTGAACGTTTTGGTGTAAAAGTAATTTCAATGGGCTTCTTTGTTGAAGATAATGCACCTGTTGTATGGCGCGGACCAATGTTAGGTAAAGTGTTGGATCAATTCTTCAAAGATGTTGAGTGGGGCGAGTTAGATTACTTGTTGCTTGATTTACCACCAGGCACAGGAGATGTGGCACTAGATATTCATCAAATGATTCCAGCTTCAAAAGAAATTGTTATAACTACTCCACATCCAACCGCGGCTTTTGTAGCAGCACGTGCGGGAGCGATGGCTCTTCAGACAGATCATGAAGTTTTAGGGGTAATTGAAAACATGGCGTGGTACGAATCGAAGACATCTAATGAGAAAGAGTATGTTTTCGGTAAAGGCGGCGGTCCGAAGCTTGCAGACGAGCTTCGCACAGAACTTCTTGGACAAATTCCATTATGTCAACCTGATTGGAATGAAGGCGACTTTGCTCCATCTGTTTATGCTGAAACGCATTCAACAGGTAAGATATATGCAGAAATCGCTTCTAAAGTTATTAATAAACTAACAAAATAATGTGAAATCCCCACTCGTAATGGCGAGTGGGGATTTGTTTTTTTAGGTTATTTCTACTCTTCTTCCTTTTTCTTCTCTTCCTCTTTCCCGCCTTCAGATTCTCCAGAAGCCTTTGATTTTTCTTCTTCTGAACCGGCAGTTTTAACTAACTCCTGCCATTTAGGTTTTAAAAGCGGGCTATCAATTGTTTCTTCTACAATTCCTTCAATTTCTTTGCGCATTGTTGACGACTGCAAAATGGTTTCCATTTGTTTTAGCATGTCAGGTTGCCCAAAAAATGTTTCTAACTCCTTCTGAAATGATGGATCTTTCATTAACTCAGTCATTATCTTTTGTTGTTGTTCTTTCATGCTTTTTGCGAAAGTCTCAGAAAACTTCGGATCTTTAAATGTATCTTTCCAAAATTTCGTCGCATCCTCTGAAAGAAGTGTAGTTTCGATCGACTTCTTAACTTCTTCATTTTCCAATACTAATAACTCTCGAAATTCTGGATCTGATAACATTTTGCGCATGACTTTTTTTCCTTCTTCTGTTTGTAGTGCATCGGATACCATTTTCTTAGTTTCATCATATGAAGGGTTACTTTGTTGTTGAGCACCACATCCAGCTAAGATCATCAAAATCAATAGGATCAACCATTTCCGCATATCATCCCTCTTTTCTCGTTCCTGCATTTTCATTTATTGTTCACAAAATCCGTTAAATTATGTAGAAAACATTTTGTTAAATAGATTTTTTATGTATTGGTTGATACAATTAAAAACATGAACTTGAGAAAAATGGAGGATTTTTTGTTGTGACAATACGAAATTGGTTTATATTTTTCTTCAAAGCACTCATAATTGGCGGAGTCGTCACTGGTGTATTTGGATTAATTATTCGATGGGAAGACGCATTCGCACCATATGTTGCAAGTGGAGAATATGGAGAGTTTGCAGGAAGTTTATTATGGTTTATGTTTCTTGGAATGACAATGAGTGTAATAAGTCAAATGGGATTTTTCGCATATTTAACGGTTCACCAATTTGGTGTAAATATTTTTAAGACCCTCACATTGTGGAACTGGGTCCAATTATTACTTATAGCAGTAGTGATTTTTGATTTGATTAAATTTCGGTTTATTCCGCTTGCAAACACACAATCGCAACTGTTGTTATATTTAGGTCTTATGGCAGTGCTATTAATAACAAGTTTTGTTGTAGCCTATTTAAAAGCTAAATGGACGAAAAAGCATACGTTCATTTCTGCACTATTTTTTATGATCGTTATTACAACTTTAGAATGGTTGCCAGTGTTGATGGTAAATGAAAAAGATGTAGATCGCTATGTAACATTATTATTGTTCCCCTTATTAGCGGTAAATGCATACCAATTGCTAAAACTACCAAAGTATAATGCTAAGTCTGACGTTGATCGATTGAAATTAGAAGAGCGTCGAAAAGAGCGTGCTCAAACTTCTAAAGCAAACTCATAAGCTTTGAAAAATGCCACAACTCCTGGAGTTGTGGCATTTTTAGTGTAATTAAATGATGAAATAAAAAAACAAAGGAGCGGGTAATAAGCTCCAAAATCTTTTGTGATAAAAACATGGCATAAAGAAAACGATAGTTCTGAAAGAAAGTAACGCTATTTTCTTTACTTCTCGCAGAAGGAGCTAAAAGACATTCACTTAAAATTTATTTTATGGTTCGTCTGTCACCAAACTCTTTTTCAAGGGGAAGTTTTCGTTTGAGTTGTATATCCGAAAAGAGTTTCTTCTATAGAAACAAAAGGATGTGCTTTTTGAAAGTCTTTTAATTCTTTAAGAACGACGCGAGTTTCCTGATGTAGTGCAACAGATACAATATCTCCTTTTTGAATAGAGGGAGCAACACCAGTTTTCCAAATGACGGATGCACTAACCATATTCATTTGACTATCCCACACTTGTTTTTTTAGTGATTCAGGAAAAAAGTGATCTTGTGTCCGGTACCAAAGCGGAGCAACATCAAATGCCGTTTGGAAGCGTTTGATTTCATCCGCTATTAATTCAGGTGATTTCTCATAGAGCTTACCTTCTTTTCCGAGTAATCCGACAGGAATCTTTTTATCCCTAATCTTTTTAACAATCAAAGGAGAGCGTTCAATCCAATCCGCGTCTAAAAATAGAAGTGGATATGGTTTCTCTAATTTTGTAATCCACTCGTCTACATCTTCTCGGCCGAAAGACAAATTAACGGTTAAAGTCATTCCTTGATTGCCTTTCATTAAGATGTCAGGTTGTTCGGTTACACGAAAGACAGATGTCCAGGGTTCTTTTTGTTGAATAAATAAAAAGAAAATGAACACAATGATGAATGCAATCAATATACGTTTTATCAACTTGTACACAACCTTTCCTGGAATAGTTTATTCTTCTTCAATAAAAATTATGATAAGTATTGACATTGGTGTTTGTGGGGTGGTAAGATATCAAAGTCGCCAATTTGATAGCGACGTTGAAATAAAAAAGCAAAAACTTTTTGTTGACATGACATTGAGAATTTGTTAAGATATAAAAGTCGCCAAAACAAGCGGCACAATAATGAACCTTGAAAACTGAACAGCAAAACGTCAACTAAAATAGC